>NZ_JMQR01000007.1:0-52340 GCF_000698025.1 Brevundimonas sp. EAKA
GCCGCGCGCCTGGAGGGTGCGGAGGAAGTCGGATTTGAAGGCTTGTTCGGTCATGGCGGGGCTCCGCTAGCAGGGATGGCGGCGGGGGGCCTTCCTTTTCCGAGAGGGGCGCGCCCCCGGAGGGGGCGGGCGGGGGCCGGGCGCCCCCCTCCCACCGGGGGGGAGAAAGGCCGGGGGGGGGGGCGGGGGGGGGCACGGGGGGCCCCCGAAAGGGGGGGGGGGGGCGGCGGCATGGATCACCCCCGGCCCGTGGGGGCCGCTGGTGAGGGCCGCAAGACCCGCGCTGACCGACTCGGCTCGGACGGCGCCGCCCGCCACGGTCCGCCAGTTCGACAGGCCGGCAAGGGTTTCGGCCGCGCGGTCTTCGGCGCCGGCAGCCACCACGACCACCAGCTCGTCGGCGCCGGCGTTCAGCAGCGCCTCAGCCGACCAGCGCAGCACGGGCTTGCCGCCCAGGGCGCGCCACTGTTTGTCGCCGCCGGCGCGCGAACCGGATCCGGCCGCGACGATGATGCCCGAGAAACTCATGCCGGCCTTCTAGAGCGCGCCGTCGCGCGACGAAACATCAATCCGCCGCCGTCAGGCTTGACGAGGGGGTGTTGGATGCTGCGAAAGGCGCGAATGGCCAAGACTTTACAGATCGGCGACGTGACCGTGCCCGGCCAGGTGCTGATGGCGCCCATGACGGGCGTGACCGACCTGCCGTTCCGCGTGCTCGCATCGCGGCTGGGCGCGGCCTATGTGGCGACCGAGATGGTGGCGGCCAAGGAGCTGGCGCGCGAACGCCCCGACGTGGTGCGACGCGCGGCGGTGGGCGCCGGCCTGCCGCTGACGGTGATCCAGTTGGTCGGGCGCGATCCGGGCCAGATGGCCGAGGGCGCGCGGATGGCGGAAAAGGCGGGCGCGGACATCGTCGATCTGAACTTCGGCTGTCCGGCCAAGGAGGTCACGGGGTCGGCCGCCGGCTCGGCCCTGATGCGGACCCCGGACCTGGCCTGTCGCATCATGGAGGCGGCGGTCCAGGCGACCAGCCGGCCGGTGACGGTGAAGATGCGGCTGGGCTGGGACGACGACAGCCGCAACGCGGCCGAACTGGCGAAGCGGGCTGAAGAGATCGGGGTCAGGGCGGTGACGGTCCACGGCCGCACGCGCAAGCAGTTCTATACCGGCGTGGCCGACTGGGCGGCGGTGGGCGAGGTCAAGGCGGCGGTCGGCATACCGGTCATCGTCAACGGCGACATCACCACGGCGGAAGCGGCCCGCCAGGCCCTGGCCCAATCGGGCGCCGACGGCCTGATGCTGGGGCGGGGCGTCTATGGACGGCCATGGCTGGCGGCCCACCTGGAGCGGGCGCTGATCGACGGGGTTTCGCTGGATGAGCCGGGGCCAGAGGCGCGACTTGGGATTGTCGTCGAGCATTTGCGGGCGTCGGTGGAATTCTACGGACTCCCGCTGGGGCTGCGTATGTTCCGCAAACACCTGGGCTGGTACATCGAGCAGGCGCCCTGGCCGGCTGATCCGCAACACCGCCGCGAGGCCAAGGCAATAATTTGCCGTCTGGATGAGCCTCTGGCCGTCGAGGCGGCGATGGCGGATCTTTGGCGCGAAATTTTGCCGAAGATGAACAAGTCGGATGTTGAAGATGAGCCACAGTTAGTGGACACTGCTGTGGCATGACGGATACGCCTTCACCTGCGGCCTCTTCAACCGACACCGTGTCGGTGGATGAGTCGTTCTGGGGGCGTTTCGACGCGGAACGGGCCCGGGCGGGGTTCGGTTTCGCCTATTTCATCGCGGTCGTCATCACGGCCGCGGCGGTCTGGCTGGTGGCGGCGGCGCCCGGTGCGACGTCCGGCACGGCGCGGGGATCGACCAGCCAGGCGGTGCTGTTCGTCCTGCTGGCCAATCTGGCGCTGATATCGGGTCTGGCCTTTATCGTCGGGCGACGGGTCCTGGCCCTGGCGCGCAGCACGGGTGACGCGGGGTCGCGGCTGCACCTGAGGTTCGTCGCCCTGTTCTCCATGGTGGCCGTCGTTCCGGCGGTGTTGATCGCCCTGGTGTTCGGCCTGCTGGTGACGCGGGGCGTCGACCAGTGGTTCAGCCAGAATGTCCAGGCTTCGGTCGAGAACGGCGCCGTGGTCGGGCGCGCCTATATCCGGGATGTCGCCACGACGGTGGACGCGGATCTGGTGACGATCTCCGATCAGCTGGATAGCGCACGCGGCCTGTTCGACGACCGGATCCAGTTCAATGACGCCCTCGCCCAGGTCGGGGAGATTTTCGGCTATCCCGCCATCTACATCCTGAATGGCGACGGCCAGGTTCTGGCGCGCGCGGAACGGCCCGACGCGCCGCCTTATCTGGCGCCCCCCCGGACCTATCTGGAGGACGCGGCCCAAGGTGGAGAACCGCCGACCGACGTGACGCAGAACCCCGACACGGTTCGATCCATCATCGCCCTGCCGGCCTATGGCGACGCCTATCTCTATCTGGTGCGGCCCCTGCAAGATGGGCTGGTCGCGCGGATGAACGCCTCCATCCAGTCGATCGAAGCCTATCGCGAGGCCCAGGAAAGCCGGTCGCGGATCCAGTCGGCCTTCATCCTCAGCTATCTGGAGACGGCGCTGCTGGTTCTGGTCGGCGCCGTATGGCTGGGCATGTCGGCGGCCAGCAGCATCTCCGCCCCGATCGGGCGTCTCGTGCAGGCGGCGGACCAGGTGGCGGGCGGCGATTTCAGCGCCCGTGTGGACAGCCAGGGCGCCCCGGCCGAAATCGCTTTGCTTTCCGACGCCTTCAATCGCATGACCGGTGATCTTCAGGCGCAACAGACCGCGTTGAAGGCGGCCAGCGACGACGCCCAGAACCGCAGCCGGTTCATCGAGACCGTGCTGTCGGGCGTCAGCGCCGGGGTTATCGGCCTGGACCGGCGTGGGCGGGTTTCGGCGATCAACGACAGCGCTCTGCAACTGCTGCACATCGAAGAAGACGAGGTTCTGGGCCACGAACTGGCAGCGCTTTCGCCCGAGCTGAGCGACCTGGTCGGCCGGGTCGAGGCCCATATCGAAGAAGACATCGATGTCAGCCGCGGCGGCGAGACCCAGAGACTGCGGGTCCGGATCGAGGGCGGGCAGGGCGGCGAGATGGTCCTGACCTTCGACGACATCACCCGGCTGGTCACCGCTCAACGCAACGCCGCCTGGCGCGACGTGGCCCGTCGTATCGCCCACGAGATCAAGAACCCGCTGACGCCGATCCAGCTCTCGGCCGAACGGCTGAAACGGAAATATCGCGACAAGGTGGACGAGGTCGAGATCTTCGACCGCTGCACCGACACCATCATCCGTCAGGTCGGCGATATCGGCCGGATGGTGGACGAGTTCTCGTCTTTCGCCCGTATGCCGGCGCCGCGCTTCGGCTCGGCCAATCCGGCGGAGATGCTGCGCGAGGCCGTGTTCGCCCAGCGGGTCGCCGCCGCCGACATCGTCGTGGATATGGACGAGCCCCTGCCCAAGGCCACGCTGCGTTGCGACGCCCGCATGGTGGGCCAGGCCCTGATCAATATTCTGAAGAACGCAGGCGAGTCCGTCGCCGCTCGCCGTCTGGCGGCCGGGGAAGACGCGGCGTCAGAGGCCGAGGGCATAATCGCCTCCCTGGTCGTTGAAAACGGCACGGCGACCTTCGTGGTCGAGGACGACGGGGTCGGCCTGCCGGCCAAGGACCGCGACCGTCTGACCGAACCCTATGTCACCACGCGCGAGAAGGGCACGGGCCTGGGCTTGGCCATCGTCAAACGCATTTGCGAGGACCACGGCGGCGAGCTGAAGCTGGCCGACGCCGAGACCCTGCGCGGCGCGCGGGTGTGCCTGATTTTTCCCTTGAAACCCCACGGCAAGACCGGCGACGTGACGGAGCGCAAGCTCCAGACCGTCGTCGCCGAATAAGCGAGGCAAGATGCGACCTACCGGTTCCGACATTCTGGTCGTCGATGACGAGGCGGACATCCGCGATCTGGTTTCGGGCCTGCTCGAGGACGAGGGGCACGCCGTGCGCGTAGCCGCCAACTCCGACGAGGCCCTGGCTGCTATCCGCGCGAGGAAGCCGTCGCTGGCGATCCTCGACATCTGGATGCAGGGCGGCGGTCTGGACGGGCTGGAGCTGCTGGAGGTGGTCAAGGAGATCGACCCCGACCTGCCTGTGGTAATGATCTCGGGGCACGGCAATATCGAGACGGCGGTGACGGCCCTGAAGCGCGGCGCCTATGACTTCATCGAAAAGCCGTTCAAGTCTGACCGACTGGTGGTCGTGGTCGAAAGGGCCATCGAGGCGGCGACGCTGAAGCGCGAGAACCGCCGTCTGCGGGCCCAGACGATGACCCCGTCAGGTCTGATCGGCCGATCCCAGGCGGCCCAGGCGTTACGGGGCACCATCGCCAAGGTGGCCCAGGCCAACAGCCGCGTCCTGATCGCCGGGCCGGCGGGATCGGGCAAGGAACTGGTCGCGCGTCAGATCCACGAGGCCAGCCCGCGCGCCCGGGCCGAGTTTGTCGCCATTTCGGCCGCCGGGATGACGCCGGAGCGGCTGGACGTCGAACTGTTCGGAGAGGAAGGCCAGGACGGCCGTCCGCGCAAGATCGGCGTGTTCGAACGCGCCCACAACGGCACCCTGTATCTGGATGAGATCAGCGACATGCCGCGTGAGAGCCAGAGCCGCATCCTGCGCGTTCTGGTCGATCAGCGGTTCCGTCGCGTCGGCGGCGAACAGGACGTGCAGGTCGATGTGCGGGTCGTGACCTCGACCTCACGCGACCTGAAGATCGAGATCGCCGAGGGTCGGTTCCGCGAGGATCTGTTCCACCGTCTGAACGTGGTGCCGATCCGGGTGCCGGCCTTGTCGGAACGGCGCGAGGACATCACCGAACTGGTGGAATATTTCGTCGATACGATCAGCGCCTCGCAAGGCCTGCCGCGCCGCATCATCGGCGATGACGCCGTGGCGGTTCTGCAAGTCCATCCCTGGCCGGGCAATATCCGTCAGTTGCGCAACAATATCGAACGGCTGCTGATCCTGGCGACCGGTGATCCGAACGAACCGATCACCGCCGACATGCTGCCGCAGGAGGTGGCGACGTCGAACGGAGGCTCCTCGAACCTGGGGGCCGAACGCACCATCGCCCTGCCGCTGCGCGAGGCGCGGGAAGTGTTCGAGCGGGAGTATCTGGCGGCCCAGATCATGCGGTTCGGCGGCAATATCTCGCGCACCGCCGCCTTCATCGGCATGGAACGCTCGGCCCTGCACCGTAAGTTGAAGTCGCTGGGGGTCTCGCCGGCCCGCGGTGGAGAAGAGGAAGATCCAGCCTGATGTCCCGCGTCGCCTATGTCAACGGAACCTACAGCCCGCATGGCCAGGCCGTGGTCCATATCGAGGATCGCGGCTTCCAGTTTGCCGACGGGGTCTATGAGGTCTGGTCGGTGTTCGACGGACGGCTGGCGGACTTCGACGGCCATATGATGCGCCTGCACCGCAGCCTGAACGAACTGCGCATCGACATCCCCATGTCGGTGGCGTCCCTGACGCGGGTGCTGCGCGAAACCGTCCGTCGCAATCGGGTGAGGAACGGCATCGTCTATCTGCAGGTCACGCGCGGCACGGCGCGCCGCGATCACCCATTCCCCACGCCGGGCACGCCGCCCAGCGTCATCGTCACCGCCAAGTCGATCTCGCCGGCGCGCGGAGAGGCGCAGGCGCAGAAAGGGGTCGCCGTCCTGACCCAGCCCGACATCCGTTGGGGGCGGTGCGACATCAAGACGGTCGGGCTTCTGCCCAACATCCTGGCCAAACAGGCCGCGCGCGAGGCCGGCGCCTATGAGGCCTGGCTGGTGGACGATATGGGCCTGGTGACCGAGGGCTCCTCGACCAACGCCTGGATCGTGGATGAGCACGGCAAGCTGCGGACCCGCGACACCCAGGCCAACATCCTCAAAGGCTGCACCCGCACCAGCCTGATGGCGCTGATCAAGGAACATGGGGTCGAACTGGACGAGCGTCCGTTCAGCGTCGAGGAGGCCAAGCGGGCGGGGGAAGCCTTCTTCAGCGCCGCCGGCGCCTTCGTCACCCCGGTGATCTCGATCGACGGAACCAAGATTGGCGACGGCAAACCTGGGCCCATCACGCTGAAGCTGCGCCAACTCTATCTTGATCAGGCGCGCCGAGACGCCTTCTGAGGAACGATCATGTTCAAGACCTTGTTCGGTCGGCGCTCCGCAGATTCGACGCCGCGTGATACGGATGCCGACTGGGAAGAGATCGGTCGCACAAATCCCTACTACGGCGTCCTGACGGATCAGCGCTTCAAATCAGACAATTTGACTGAAGAGGCCTTGGCGGACTTCTTTCGGACCGGTGTGGAAGGGGTCGAGTACGAGGCTAACCGGCTGAGGGCGCGCTATCCCGACTTCGCACCAAAATCCGCGCTTGATTTCGGCTGTGGCGTCGGCCGGCTGACGCGCGCCTTGGCCGTCGTTACAGGCGACACGTTTGGCGTCGATATCTCGGATTCAATGCTGGCTGAGGCGCGTCGCAATGTGCCCGCCGGGGCAACGTTCGGCCGTGATCTGCCCGACCGGGCCTTCGACTGGATCGTCTCACAGATCGTCTTTCAGCACATACCGCCAGAGCGCGGGTACCCTCTGCTGAAGGCTTTGATGGCGCGATTGGCGCCGGGCGGGTTCGTCACGCTTCAGTTCGCTCTCTATCGCGATCCGCGTCATGCGTCCGTTCCCGGGGGGCGCATCGTCATGGGCGAGGACTTCACCACGGTCTCCAATGTCAAAGCTCTGCGCAATCTGGCCAAGGGCGAGATGGTGATGTTCGATTACGATCTGACAGTAATCTCTGCGATCTTGTTCGCCGCAGGGGTGACGGACATTGAACTGTCCCATACGGACCATGGAGGCTTCCATGGGGCGTCCGTTCGCGGCCGTCGCACGGCTTGATCGCTCTTGAAGAGCAGCTGCATAGCGACCAACTAGAAAAACCGGTCCTCGACCGTTGCGGGTGTCGATAGGCGGCGTCTAAGGTCGCCTCCGGCCGCCATCCGGCCCCGACGCCGCTCCCTCGGCGACGAACAACCAAGAACAGGAAAAACCTGCCATGTCGCAAGACAAACGTCAGAACCTTCAGGACACCTTCCTCAACTCGGTCCGCAAGACCAAGACGCCGCTGACCATCTTCCTGGTCAATGGGGTCAAGCTGCAGGGTATCGTGACCTGGTTCGACAACTTCTGTGTGCTGCTGCGCCGTGATGGCCAGTCCCAGCTGGTGTACAAGCACGCCATCTCCACCATCATGCCGTCCGCGCCCGTGCAACTGTACGAGCCCGACGCCGAAGAAGACTGATTGACCAGCAAACTGATCGACCACGCCGTCCCGCTGATCCGGGCGGTCGTCATCCATCCCGACCGACGCTCAGACAGCCCTCGGCTGGCAAGCGAGCGCCTTAAGGAAGCCGTGGGCCTCGCCCGCGCGCTGGACCTTGAGGTGCGCGCTGAAGAGATCGTGCGACTGCGTGGAACCACGCCTGCCACCCTGTTCGGAAGCGGCAAGGTCGAGGAACTGGCCGCCCTGGTCCGCGCGGCCGATGCCGAGGCGGTCATTATCGACGACGCCCTGACGCCGGTGCAGCAACGCAATCTGGAGAAGGCGTGGGAGGTGAAGGTCATCGACCGCACCGGCCTGATCCTGGAAATCTTCGGACGCCGCGCGCGCACCAAGGAAGGCCGGCTTCAGGTCGAACTGGCGCGGCTCGACTATGAGCGGTCGCGCCTGGTGCGGACCTGGACCCACCTGGAGCGACAGCGCGGCGGCACCGGCTCGACCGGCGGTCCCGGCGAAACCCAGATCGAGCTGGACCGGCGTCTGATCGCCGACCGGATCGTGCGGCTGAAGGCCGAGTTGGAAGAGGTGCGTCGCACGCGTGGCCTGCACCGCAAGCAGCGCCAGAAGGTTCCGTTCCCGACCATCGCCCTGGTCGGCTACACCAACGCCGGCAAGTCGACCCTGTTCAACCGGCTGACGGGATCCGAGGTCTTCGCCAAGGACCTGTTGTTCGCCACCCTGGACACGACCCAGCGAACCATCCGCCTGCCGCAGGGCCGGCCGGCCATCGTGGCGGACACCGTCGGCTTCATCTCCGATCTGCCGCATGAACTGGTCGAAAGCTTCCGCGCCACCCTGGAAGAGGTGGGCGAGGCCGATCTGATCCTGCACGTCCGCGACATCGCCTCGGCCGACAGCGACGCCCAGGCCAAGGACGTCGAGACGGTGCTGAAACAGATCGAGACCCCCGAGGGCAAGACCCGACGCGTGCTCGAGGTCTGGAACAAGATCGACCTGCTGGACGAAGAGGCGCGCGAGGCCGTGCTGGGCCAGGCCGAGCGTCTGGCGAAGACGGGCGAGGCGGTCGCCGTCTCGGCCTGGACGGGCGAGGGAATCGAGCCTCTGCGCCAGACCATCGCCGGCCTGATCGACGACGATCCCGAGACCCGGCTGACGCTGGCGCCCGACCAGGGCGAGGCCCTGGCCTGGCTGTATGAACACGGCCGGGTGGTCTTCCGCGACACGGACGACGCCGGCCGCACTCACGTCACGGTCAGGCTTCACCCTGCAGCCTTGGGGCGATTCGAGCGTCTGTATCCCGACCTGGCTGACTGACCTATGCATCTGATCGAGACCGTCCTGCTGCTGCTTCTGGCCGTCGTGGTGTCGGGCTCGGTCGCGCGGATCACGCGCATCGCCTTGCCTTTGGTGCAGATCGGCCTGGGGGCCGCCATCGTGCTGGCGACAGGCACGACGGTGGATCTGGAGCCGGACATCTTCTTCCTCCTGTTCCTGCCGCCCCTGCTGTTTCTGGACGGCTGGCGCATCCCCAAGGAGGCGCTGTTCCGCGACCGGGCGGTGATCCTGGAGCTGGCCCTGGGCCTGGTCCTGTTCACCGTCATCGGTCTGGGCTTCCTGATCTGGTGGATGATCCCGGAGATGCCGCTGGCGGTGGCTTTCGCCCTGGCCGCCATCCTGTCGCCGACCGACCCCATCGCGGTTCAGGCCATCGCCGCCCGGGCGCCGATTCCGAAACGGCTGATGCACATCCTGGAGGGCGAGTCGCTGTTGAACGACGCCACCGGCCTGACCTGCATGCGGATCGCGGTGGTTGCGGCCACGACCGGCGCCTTCTCGATCGGCAGCGCCATCGGATCCTTCGCCTGGCTGGCCCTGGTCGGTGTGGTGACAGGGGTTCTGGTCACCATGGCCATCAGTTACGCCAAGGGTTTCGTCAGTCGCCGCTGGGGCGAGGACGTCGGGGCTCAGATCCTGGTCAGCCTGCTGATCCCCTTCGCCGCCTATCTGGTCGCTGAAGAACTGCACGCTTCCGGCATCCTGGCGGCGGTGGCGGCGGGCGTGACCATGAGCTTCACCGAGCGGGGCGGCGGGATCGGAGGCCAGTCCCTGGCCATGACCCGAATTCGGCGCGGCGTAGTTTGGGACACGGTCCAGTTCGTCGCCAACGGCATCATCTTCGTCATCCTGGGCGAACAGATGCCGTCGATCCTGGCGCGGGCGGCCGAGGTGGTGCGGGGCACCAGCCGGCCGGAAGTCTGGTGGCTGGCCGTCTATGTGTTCGCCATCGTCGCCGCCCTGGCGGTCATGCGGTTTGTCTGGGTCTGGACCTCGCTGAAGCTGACCCTGTTCCGACGGCGCCATCGCGGCCCGCCCGCCAAGGTCGGGTTGCGCCTGACCCTGGTGATGTCGCTGGCGGGCGTGCGCGGGGCCATCACCCTGGCGGGCATATTGACCCTGCCGTTCGTCCTGGGCGACGGATCGCCGATGCCGTCGCGCAACCTGGCCATCTTCCTGGCGGCGGGGGTGATCATTGTTTCTCTGCTGGTGGCGACCTTCGCCCTGCCGCGCCTGATGAAGGGGGTCGAACTGCCGCCCGAACCGTCGCAGGAACGGGAGGAGGACCGGGGCCGTGTCGCCGCCGCCTCCGCCGCCCTGCGCGCCGTCGAGGACGCCTCCCACGCCATGGCCGAGGGCAAGACCAACCCCGATCTCTATTCCGATGTCGCCAGCCGGATCATGGAAGTCTATCGCCGCCGCATCGAGACCCATACCCGCACCGACGAGGACGACGCGGTCGTGGCGCGCAAGATCGACGCTGTGGAACGCCGACTGTGGCTGGCCGGTCTGGCGGCCGAGCGAGAAGAACTGGGGCGGTTGGCGCGGGCGCGTCAACTGGACGAGGTCGCCGCGCGCAAGATGATCCGTGAAGTGGATTTGCAGGAATTGCGGTATCTTTAGCGGTCAGCGATCCATGAACGCCGCGACCGCCGCGTAGCTGTCGGCGATGTGGTGGGCGCCGCGCGCCACCAGGCGGTCGGCGTGGCCGTCGCGGATATGGCCGCCGGCGGTCAGGCCGACCACCGTCATGCCGGCGGCGACGCCCGCTGTGACGCCCGCCTCGCTGTCCTCGATCACCAGGACGCGGGCCGGATCGACGCCCATGCTGTCGGCGGCGTGCAGGAAGATGTCGGGGTGCGGCTTGCCGCGCTCGACCACCAGGCCGGTGAAGACGGCGCCGTCGAAATGATCGGTCAGGCCGAACAGGTCCAGGCCGACGCCGATCCAGTCAGGGCCGCTGGACGAGGCGATGCAGCGGGCCTCGGACCGGGCGGCGACGAAGTCGATCATGCCGGGGACGGGCTTCAGATGGATCGGCGCGCGGGCGCGGCAGGTGGCGAACCAGGTGGTGTGGAAGTCCTCGGGGCAGAGCCGGCCCAAGGCGGCTTCGACCGCCGGCCGGTTGTCGCGCCAGCGCTTGCCCGTATAGGCGGCCAAGACGTCGTCCAGGCTGGTCGGCAGGCCGATGGCGGTCAATTGCTCGGCCATGACGGTGCTGTTCAGCACCTCGCTGTCGGCGACGACGCCGTCATAGTCGAAGATGATCAGGTCGTAGGGCATGCGCGGGCTCAGGATGGGGAGCCGGCCTTCTCGGCGACCTTTGCGGCGTCCCAGAGGCGGTCCATCTCCTCCAGCGTCGATTGGTCGGGCGTGCGGCCGTCCTTGGCCAGTTCCGCCTCGATGAAGCCGAAGCGACGCACGAACTTGGCGTTGGTGGCGCGCAGGGCGTCCTCGGGCTCGACGTCCAGCTTGCGGGCCAGGTTGGCCACGACGAACAGCAGGTCGCCCATCTCCTCGCGCGCCTTGGCCATGTCGCCGGCCGCGATCTCGACGCGCAGTTCCGCCACCTCTTCGGCCAGTTTGTCGAACACCTCGTCGGTCGAGGGCCAGTCGAAGCCGACGCGGCCGGCGCGCTTGGTCAGTTTGGCGGCGCGGGTCAGGGCGGGCAGGCCGACGGGGACGTCGTCGAGGGCGCCGGGCTTCTTGCGGTCCTTGCGCTCGGCGGCCTTGATGGTTTCCCAGGCGACGGTCTGTTCTTTCGAGGTGCGCTGGGCTTCGTCGCCGAAGACGTGGGGGTGGCGGCGTTCCAGCTTGTCGGCGATGGCCGTGACTACGTCGTCGAAGGCGAACAAGCCCTGTTCCTCGGCCATGCGGGCATGGAAGATGACCTGGAACAGCAGATCGCCGAGTTCGCCCTTCAGCTCGTTCAGGTCGTTGCGCTCGATGGCGTCGGCGACCTCATAGGCCTCTTCGATCGTATAGGGGGCGATGGTGGCGAAGGTCTGCTCCACGTCCCAGGGGCAGCCGCCGTCCGGGTCGCGCAGCCGTTCCATGACGCCGAGCAGGCGGTCTATCGGTCTCACAGGCGCACCGCCGTCGGTTCGGCATCGCGCGCATCAAGCTTCTCACGGATGGCGTTGTGGCGGGCCTGGGTCAGCGGATAGTCCTTCAGCACCCAGCCGGCCAGGACGAGCAGTACGCCGGGCACGGCGATGAACAGGATCTGCAGCGTCAGCAGCGCGGTCTCGCTGTTGCCCGCTGGGCCCGGAAGGGCGCGGAAGCCGACCTCCTGAAGGATGAAATAGGGGATCAGAGCGGCGACGTGGCCGATCTTGGTCGTCGCCGACAGGATGGACAGCATCAGGCCGGTGCGATCGACGCCCGTCTTGAACCGCTCCTCGTCGCCGGCGTCGGCCATCATGGCGCGGGTCAGGAACAGGCCGGCGGCATAGGGCAGGCCCGCTATGAACATGACCACGGCCGTCAGGGCGAAGTTGCCGCCGGGGACGAGCGTGGCGCCGACATAGAGGACAGCCGAGACGAGGCTGGCCACGGCCAGGCCTCGGTCCTTGCCGACACGGGTGGCGAACCAGGCCCAGAAGGGCGCGCCGCACAGGCCGGCGATGAAATAGACCAGCATGAACAGACCGGCCTGGGTGTGATCATAGCCCCGGACCTGGCCGAAGAAGAAGAACAGCAGCGAACCGGTGATGCCGGGCGCCACGCCGAGCAGCAGGTCCGAGATGAGAAGTTTCCGCACCGTCTTCTGGCCCAGCAGGGACAGATAGGCGCCGAGGCTTCCATGCGGCTGGTCCCCCTTGGTCACTGGTTCGGGCACCACGAACATGGCCAGGCCGATGGTGACGGGCAGGGCGATGACGATGGCCCAGCCCATGATCCGCACGCCGTCGGCGTAGTCGCCGATGCCCGTCTTCACCACGATGGTCGGCAAGACGAGGATCAGCACGACGCCGATGATGTTGAACACCTGCCACCAGCCGTAGACGCGGCTGCGCTGATCATACTGGGGCGCGAGGACGGCGGCCCAGCCCAGTTGGCCCAGGGTGCCGATGGAGAAGCCGAGGTAGAGGAACAGCAGCCAGCCGAACAGATAGAGAGGCGGCGCGCCGGGCTGGACCACGACGAACATCATGAAGGCGGCTAGCATCAGCATCGGCGTCGAGATCGCCATCCAGGGGCGGTAGCGGCCAAACCGGGTCCTGGTCTTGTCCATGCCCCAGCCGATGAAGGGGTCGAAGACGATGTCGATCAGACGCACGGCCATGAAGACGGCCGCGACCACGCCCAGCTCGAGCCCGACGTAGGTGGCGTAGAATTCCGGCAGAGTGACGGGCAGGGCGACGCCGAAGGCCGCCAGCGGCAGGCAGGGGCCGGAGAAGGCGGCGAGCACGGCGTTGGAGCGACGGGGCGCGGCGGCGACGGTCATGCAGCGGGTCCGGAACAGCCCGGATGAGTCGGGCCGGTTCACCATCGCAGCTTTACGGACGGACGCGGAGTCGGATTTGGGCGCTGCGGTCTCTCTGTGCTTGCTCCAGCGACCGGCTTGGGGCTTGCTGTTCGGCATGTGGCGAAACCTTATTGCCTTTCTGTCGGTCTGTTTCGTCCTGGCTGCGGCCGGCGGCGCGCGTGCGGCTGGACCCTGTCACACCAATGCCGACGTCTGGGGCGGACAGGCCCTGGTCAACGCCGCCTCGGCTTACGCGATGGAATGGACCCCGTTCGGGGCGACCGAATGGGGGTGGCGGACCTATGTTCCCCTGATCCAGCGCGAACTGCACTCGACTTGCGGTCCGGGCACGCCGATCTTCGCCTCGCAACTAGCGGGCTTCCAGCAGACCCATGGCCTAGCGCCGACCGGCCTGTTCGATGCGTCGACCTTTCAGGTCCTGCGGGGGCTGTGGCAGGAGCGTCGACCGTTCGTCATGGCCCGCACCCGCCAGGAATGCCCCGACCCGCCGCCGATCAACCAATTGGGCTATCTGGTCGAATCCGAGGAACACGCTGACCGGCTGACGCGCCTGTTGCGACGCGACGTTCTGGACGCCTATCGCCGGATGGTCGCCGCCGCCCGCGCCGAGGTTCCCGAGGTCGCGGCCGATCCCGAACTGCTGCAAATTTTTTCCGGCTTCCGCGATCCAGAGGCGGACGCCGCGCGCTGCGCCCAGCAGGGCAATTGCGACGGCCTGCGCCGCGCCGTCTGTTCGCCGCATCGGACGGGGACGGCGGTCGATCTCTATGTCGGTCAGGCGCCGGGGCGTGGGGTCGATTCGACCGCGGCCGCCAGCCGCGAACATATGGCGCGGTCGGCGACCTATCGCTGGCTGGTCGCCAACGCCGGGCGGTTCGGGTTCGTACCCTATGTCTATGAGCCCTGGCATTGGGAGTATGTGCGACCGTGGGATCCATCATTCGCGCCTTGACCGAAGGGGAGGCCAGCCTGGCGCGTGAGGCGTTCGGTTCGGCGCTTCGTCTGGATCGAATCCGGTTGATCGCCTGGCCCTTCGGGCGCGCCTTCGTCGCCGGCCGCTGGTTCGGGCGCGACTGGATCGTCTGGCCCAGACGGGCGTTTCAGACGGACTTCGGCCAGGCGTCGCAGCAGATTCAAGGCGTGCTGGTGCACGAACTGACCCATGTCTGGCAGGCGCAGCAGGGGGGGAATCTGCTGTTCGCCAAGCTGAAGGCGGGCGACAGCGCCGCCGCCTACGCCTATTCAGCCGATCCGGACTGCCGCTGGGATTCGCTGAATATCGAGCAGCAGGCCATGGTGATGGAGCATCGTTTTCACGGCCTGCGCGGCGGCGAAACGCCCGGGACCCGCGCATTCTATGATGCGGTTTGTCCCTTCGTGCGGTGAAACCCGCCCGAGGGCTTGCAAGGGCAGGATGGACACGCCAAGTTAGCAACGGTCGTTGTTGCGAATGACGGCCTATCATTCAATGGAGCCTCCCCATGCCCAAGATTCTCGTCCTCTATCACTCCACCTACGGTCATATCGAAGCCATGGCCGAAGCCGTCGCCGAAGGCGCGCGCGAAGTCGAAGGCGCCGTCGTCGACATCAAGCGCGTGCCCGAACTGGTGCCGGACGAACTGGCCAAGGCGTCGGGCTACAAGCTGGATCAGGCGGCCCCCATCGCCAAGGTCGAGGATCTGGCGAACTATGACGCGATCATCATCGGCGCCGGCACCCGCTTCGGCACCGTCGCCTCGCAGATGCGCAACTTCCTCGATCAGACCGGCGGCCTGTGGTTCAACGGCGCCCTGGTGGGCAAGGTCGGCGGCGCCTTCACCTCGACCGCGACCCAGCACGGCGGCCAGGAAACCACCCTGATGGGCCTGGTTCAGACCCTGATGCATCACGGCCTGATCGTGGTCGGCCTGCCCTATGCCTTCCAGGGCCAGATGAATATGGACGAGATCGTCGGCGGCAGCCCCTATGGCGCCACCACCCTGACCAAGGGCGACGGCTCGCGCATGCCCAGCCAGATCGACCTGGACGGCGCCCGCTTCCAGGGCAAGCACATCGCCGAGATCGCCAAGAAGCAGTTCGGCTGATCCGATGCGCCAGCCCGCCGTTTTCTTTGGCCACGGCTCGCCCATGAACGCGCTTGGCGGTCCCTTCGGGGCCGCTTGGCGCGGGTTGGGTGAAGACATCGGCAAGCCCAAGGGGGTGGTGATGATCTCCGCCCATTGGGAGACGCGCGGGCTGGGCGTTACGGCGCAGGAACGGCCCGAAACCATCCATGATTTCGGGAATTTTCCGCCTGAGCTTCACGCGTTTCAGTATCCCGCCCCGGGCTCGCCCGAACTGGCGGCTCGGGTGGCGGAGCTGACGGGGGCAGTCCAGACGCAACAATGGGGCCTGGATCACGGGACCTGGTCGGTGCTGTGCCATGTGTGGCCGGACGCCGACGTGCCGGTGGTGCAGCTGTCTTTGAATCGCGAACTGACGGCGCGCCAGCATTATGAACTGGCCAAGGCCCTGCGGCCGCTGCGGGACGAGGGAATCGTCATCGCCGGCTCGGGCGACTTCGTCCACAATCTGCGGACCTGGAAGCGCCAGCCGGGGGCCGAGCCCTATAGCTGGGCGACAGGGTTCAACGAGGCGGTCAAACAGGCCTTTGTGGTCGGCGACCACGAAGCCCTGATCGACTGGGTCGGCCTGGCCGAGGACGCCCAGCTGAGCGTGCCGACTGACGAACACTACCTGCCGGTGCTCTATATCGCCGCCCAGCAGACGCCGGGCGAGCCGGTGTCCTTCTTCAACGACAGCATCGACGGCGGGTCGATTTCGATGACGGGGGTGCGGATCGGGTAGGGCGGTCAGGCCGCCTTTTCCGCCTCGACCATTTTCTGGATCGCGACATAGTCCGTCTTGCCGCTGCCCAGGACTGGAACCTCGGCGACCTTGACGATCTTCTTGGGCACGATCAGCTCGGGGGCGCCGTTCGTGCGGGCCCATTCGGCCAGGGGCGCGACCTCGGCCTCGGCGTGGTCAGTGACCAGGACCAGTTTTTCGCCCTTGCGGGTGTCGGGAATGGAGACGACGGCGTGGCGCTGGTCGGGCCAGACCGCGCCGGCGATGCCCTCGACCGCCGTCAGCGACACCATTTCGCCGCCGATCTTGGCGAAGCGTTTGGCGCGGCCCTTGATGGTGACATAGCCCTCGGCGTCCACATCGACGATATCGCCGGTGTCCAGCCAGCCGTCCTCGACCGGGGACCATTCCAGGGGCTCGGCCGAGGTGACGTAGCCGCTCATCACATTGGGGCCGCGCAGATACAGGCGGCCGCCGTCCGCGATGCCCTCCACTGGCTCCAGCTTCCAGTCGATGCCGGGCAGAATCTGGCCCACCGTGCCGGGGGCGTTGCGAGCCGGGTGATTGACGGCGACGACCGGCGAGGCTTCGGTCGCGCCATAGCCTTCCAGCAGTTCGACGCCGCCGAATTTTGAGTTGAACAGGTTGCGGGTTTCCTGGCGCACCTTTTCGGCGCCGGCGACTACAAACTTCAGGGTGGCGAAGTCGTCCGCCTCGGCGACGCGACCATACTGGTTCAGGAAGGTGTCGGTCGCGAACAGGATCGAGGCCTTCACCTGGGGCAGCAGGTCGGTGATCTGTTTGGCGTGCAGCGGCGACGGATACTGGAAGGCCTTCAAGCCTTGAAGCAGCGGCAGGATGACCCCGCCGGTCAGCCCAAAACAGTGGAAGGTGGGCAGGGGATTGAACATCACCCATTCCGGCAGCAGGTCGATATGGGCCGCGACCTGTCGGGCGTTGGCGACCAGGTTCCTCTGGCTCAGCACCACGCCCTTGGGCGTTCCGAAACTGCCCGAGGTGAACAGGACCACGCCGGGCGCGTCCGGGTCGGTCTTGACGCGGAACCGCTTGGGCGCAACGCCGGCGCTGAGGCCGTACAGCTTGTCGGCCAGGCCGATGGTCTTGCGCACGTCATCCAGCCAAACGACCTCGGCCACCGTCTTCAGCTCGACGATCAGGTCGTCCAGCTTGGCCTGATCGATGAAGCGTTTGGCGGTCAGGACCTTCTTGACGCCCGAGGCCTTGATCGCCGCCTTCAGATTTGTCTCGCCCGCGGTGAAGTTCAGCATGACCGGTACGCGGCCGTGGGCGTGCAGGCCGAAGAAGGTGACGACCACGCCCATGGACGAGGGCAGCAGGATGGCGACCCGCTCGCCCGGATCGGTCATGTTCGCGATCTTGCGGCCCAGGACGAAGGCGGCGCGGATCAGGCCGGTGTAGGTGAGGGGGTGGCGATCCTGGTCTTCCAGAATTTCCTTGTCCCCGAACCGGGCGCGCGCGTCGATCAGCGCGTCGATCAGCGTGGTGTCGTACAGCGAGGAATCCAGGGCCTGGCGCAAACGCGTCTCCTGCGGAGGGCGCGAGAGGCCCTCTCTGTTGTCGGGCGTCCGTCATTAATGACGCGACGGTGTCTTGAAAAGATAGGTTACGCGGCGTGAGTTCCCAAGCGCGCCATCATCTGTAACCGGCCGTGGCTTGCCATCGCGGCCCGGAAGGTCGAAATACCGGCCATGGTCACCCTGATCGACACCCTTCAGCGCAAGCCGTCGGAGCTGCGCCACCCCGAAAAACAGAACCGCCCGGAGTCGGTGGTTCTGAAAAAGCCCGACTGGCTGCGCGTCAAGGCGCCGGGCTCGGGGGAATACAACGCCACCAAGGACATCGTCCGCTCCAAGGGCCTGCACACGGTCTGCGAAGAGGCGGCCTGTCCGAACATCGGCGAGTGCTGGAGCCAGAAGCAGGCCACCCTGATGATCATGGGCGACACCTGCACGCGGGCCTGCGCCTTCTGCAACGTCAAGACGGGCCTGCCCCAGCCGCTGGACCCGGAGGAGCCGGGCAAGGTCGGGCTTGCGGTGTCGCAGATGGCCCTGAACCATGTGGTGATCACCTCGGTCGATCGCGACGACGTGGCGGACGGCGGCGCGGCCCATTTCGCCGAAGTGGTGCGCCAGATCCGCCTTCAGGCGCCGAAGACGACCATCGAGATCCTGACGCCCGACTTCCTGCGCAAGGACGGCGCCGCCGCGGTGATGATCGACGCCAAGCCCGACGTCTTCAACCACAACCTCGAGACCGTTCCGCGCCTGTATCTGAAAATCCGGCCGGGCGCTCGCTACTTCCATTCCCTGCGCCTGTTGCAGATGGTCAAGGAGCGCGACCCGGAACAGTTCACCAAGTCCGGGATCATGGTCGGCCTGGGCGAGACCAAGGAAGAGGTCATGCAGGTGATGGACGACATGCGGTCCGCCGGCGTCGACTTCATCACCATCGGCCAGTACCTGCAGCCGACGCGCAAACACGCCGCCATCGACCGGTTCGTCACGCCGGAAGAGTTCAAGGCCTATGAGGCGATCGCCCGGGCCAAGGGCTTCCTGATGGTGTCCTCGTCGCCGCTGACGCGCTCGTCGCACCACGCCGGCGACGACTTCGCCCGGCTGAAGGCCGCGCGTGAGGCGCAGCTGCGCCGCTAAGGTTCGAATGGCCGTCCACCGCGTAACGCGCATCCTTCCCTATGCGCCCGAACAGCTTGCCGATCTGGTCGCCGACGTGCGCGCCTATCCCGACTTCGTGCCCTGGGTCACGTCGATGCGGGTCTGGAACGAGCGGGCCGAAGGCGAGGGCGTCTCCGTGCTGGACGCCGAGGCCGGGGTGGGCTTCTCCTTCCTGAAGGAGCGGTTCTCCACCTGGGTCCGGCATGACCGGAACGCGCCCAAGGTCGAGGTCGGCCTGTTGCGCGGGCCGTTCAAACATCTGAAGAACCGGTGGGAGTTTTTCCCGCATCCCGACGGCGCGCGGCTGGAGTTCATGATCGACTTCGCCTTCAAGTCGCGGATGCTGGACCTGATGCTGTCGGCCAATTTCGACCGGGCGGTGGAAAAGCTGATCGGTTGTTTCGAGGGCGAGGCGAAGCGGAGGTACGGCGGCCGATGAGTTTCGATTTCGACGCGACCGTCGTGGGCGCCGGGGCCGTGGGCCTGGCCTGCGGGCGGGCGTTGTCGAAACGAGGGCTGACGGTGCTGGTGCTTGAGAAGGACGGCCACATCGGCCAGGGCGTATCGTCGCGCAATTCCGAGGTCATCCACGGCGGCCTCTATTATCCGTCCGGTTCGCTGAAGGCGCGCTTCTGCGTCGAGGGGCGGCGGGCGCTTTATGACTTCCTGGCCAGCCGCAAGATCGACCATCGGAAGTGCGGCAAGCTGGTCGTGGCCACGCAAGAGGCCGAGGTCCAGCGGATCGAGGCCATCTTCGAACAGGCGACGGCCAACGGGGTCGAGGGACTGGCGCATCTGACCGGCGCCCAGGCGCGGGCGCTGGAGCCCGAGCTGAATGCCCACGCCGCCATCCTGTCGCCCGAGAGCGGTCTGTTCGACAGCCACGGCTATATGCTGGCCCTGCAGGGCGAGATCGAGGACGCGGGCGGATCGGTCGTGGTGTCGGCCCCGTTCGAGGGCGCCGAATCGCTGCTGGGCGGCGGCTTCACGATCCGTGTGGGCGGGGAGGGGGCGATGGAGATCACCAGCCGCCTGCTGGTCACGGCGCCTGGCCTGTCGGCGCAGGCTGTCGCGGCGGCCGTCGAGGGCTATCCGGCTGGCGACATTCCCGCCGGCCATTTCGGCAAGGGCGTCTACTTCCGGCTGGTCGGCAAGGCGCCGTTCGACCGACTGATCTATCCGCCGCCGATTCCCGGCGCCCTGGGCACCCATTATCGCAAGGATCTGGGCGGCCAGGCGGTGTTCGGCCCCGACCTGGCCTATGTCGAGACCGAGGACTATTCGGTCGATCCGGCCAAGGCGGAGGTCTTCGCCGCCTATATTCGCCGCTTCTGGCCCGGCCTGCCCGACGGCGCCCTGACGCCCGACTACGCCGGGATCCGGCCGAAGCTGCATGGTCCGGGCGAACCGCAGCCGGACTTCCAACTGCACGGCGTCGAGCACCACGGGATCGAGGGGCTGATGGCCCTGTTCGGCATAGAAAGCCCCGGCCTGACCAGTTCGCTGGCGATAGGCGAGGCGGTGGCCAAGACCCTGACGAGCCCGTCGTGACCGAGCGCGAGAAGATGCTGGCGGGCCTGCCGTACAATCCGGGCGACCCGGACCTGCGCGACGGCCGCGCCCGCGCCGTGGGCCTGACCATCGCCATCAATACAGAGCCGGATCGCGACAAGCGCCGCGTCCTGGTCAATGAACTGGTGCGTGCCGCCGACGGCAGGGCGATCATCATGCCGGGCTTCTTCTGCGACTATGGCGTCAATATCCATTTCGGAGCGAACGCCTTCGTCAACGCCAACAGCGTCTTTCTGGACTGCGCCGAAATCCGAATCGGCGACAATTTTCAGGCCGGACCAGGGGTGCAGTTGTTGACGCCGGAACATCCGCTGGACGCCGTCGAGCGGCGAGGGCTGGAATCCGCTCGACCGATCACGATCGGCGACGATGTGTGGATCGGCGGCGGGGCGATCGTTCTGGCGGGCGTGACGATCGGCGATCGCGCCGTCGTCGGAGCAGGCAGCGTCGTGACCAGGGACGTGCCGCCCGACGTTGTCGTGGTCGGCAACCCGGCCAAGGTGGTCAAACACCTGACGCGGAACGCCGCGCAATGATCTCTCAACTCGTCACGCCGCGCCTGATTCTGCGACGGGCGAGGCCGGACGATGTCGATGATCTGCATCAGGTCTTTTCATCTCCGGAAGCGATGCGGTGGTGGTCGACCATGCCGCATGCGGCCAGGGAAAAGACGGCGGAGTGGCTGGAGAGCATGATCGCCGCCGCCCCGGAAACCAGCGACGATTTCGTCATTGAGGCGCAAGGCCGAGTCATCGGCAAGGCGGGGTTCTGGCGGCTGCCAGAGATCGGCTACATCCTGCATCCCGACTATTGGGGGCGAGGGCTGGCGAAGGAGGCGCTGACCGCCGTGATCGATCATGTCATGGTCACGCGGGATATCGATGCGATCACCGCCGACGTGGACCCCTCCAATGCGGCGTCCATTCGCCTGCTGGGGCGTTTGGGCTTCGAACAGACGGGGGCCGCCAGCCGGACCTGGCAGGTTGGGGGCGTCTGGATGGACAGTCTTTACTTCGGGCTGGACCGTGATCGCTGGAAGTCGCTCAAGACGCCTTGAAATCGTCGTGCGGTTCATGCATAAGCCGCGCCTCGCGTGGCGGCTCGGCGTTCTTCTCACGAAGGACCGGGGCCACCGCTATCGTTTTCGCGCTTGATCAGGCTTCGGCTCTGGGCGGCGCCCGACTTAGAAGATTGAGACGGACATGGCCGTTCCGAAGCGGAAAGTATCCCCCTCGCGTCGCAACATGCGCCGCGCCCACGACGCCCTGAGCTCGAACGTCTATGTCGAGGACAAGGACACCGGCGAGCTGAAGCGCCCGCACCACATCGACCTGAAGACCGGCACCTATCGCGGTCGCCAGGTCATCACGCCGAAGGAAGACTAGTCTTCCACGGCCCGGTTTCGACCGGACGAAGTTTATTACGGCGCGCGGTCACCCGCGCGCCGTTTTCGTGCGTTCTGTGCTGTGAAGCTTCTCAGAAGGACGCACGCCCATGATCCGTTTCGCCGCCGTCAGCGCACTTGCGCTGCTCACACTCGCCGCCTGTGAACGCCGTGACGACCCCGTGGCCCAGCCGCCTTCCGCTGCGGCTCCTGCGCCGGCCGAAGCGCCGCCGCCGCCGCCGGCCAATGCTTCGACCCTGACGGCCGATGGTCTGGGGGCGGCGCGAATCGGCATGACCCGCGCCGAGCTGGTCCAGGTCTGGGGCGAGGATTCCCAACCAAACGCCGTCGGCGGGGCCGATCCGGAGACCTGCGACGAGTTTCATCCGGTCGATGCGCCCAAGGATGTGCGCGTCATGATCCAGAACGGCGTGCTGACCCGTATCACCGCCGCGCGCGGCGCGACGATCAAGACCGACCGCGGGTTCGGCGTCGGCGACACGGGCATGGCGATCAAACAGGCCTATGGCGGCGCCGTTTTCGCCCAATCGCACAAGTATCAGTCGGCGCCGGCGGAGGACCTGTTCGTCTGGTCGCGCGGCGGATCGACGACCTATGTGACCGATCCGGCCGCGCGCGGGATCCGTTACGAGGTCGGCTCTGACGGCAAGGTGATGATGATCCACGCCGGCGATCCGTCCATTCAACTGGTCGAGGGCTGTTCCTGACGACCAAGGGCGACGCAGGCATTGGCGATTCGCGGGGAGACGTCTAAACCCCTCGGACCTGTTTTCCGCCTGAGCCAAAGAGCCGAGCCATGACCGACATCGCCGACATCGTCGCCCGCCAGATCCTCGACAGCCGGGGCAATCCGACGGTGGAAGTCGACGTGATCCTGGATGACGGCTCATTCGGTCGCGCCTCTGTGCCGTCGGGCGCTTCGACCGGCGCTCACGAAGCCGTCGAACTGCGCGACGGCGACAAGGATCTGTGGGGCGGCAAGGGCGTGCAGAAGGCGGTCGACGCCGTCAACGGCGAGATCTTCGACGCCCTGTCCGGCATGGACGCCGAGGATCAACGCCGTATCGACGAGGCGATGATCGACCTGGACGGCACGCCCAACAAGGCCCGTCTGGGCGCCAACGCCATCCTGGGCGTGTCCCTGGCCGCCGCCAAGGCCAGCGCCATTTCGGCCGGCCTGCCGCTGCACCGCTATGTTGGCGGCGTCTCGGCCCGCGTCCTGCCGACGCCGATGATGAACATCATTAACGGCGGCGCCCATGCCGACAATCCGATCGACATCCAGGAGTTCATGATCCTGCCGACCGGGGCTGAGACCTTCACCGACGCCCTGCGCATGGGCGCGGAAATCTTCCACGCCCTGAAGAAGCAGCTGAAGGACGCCGGCCATAACACCAACGTCGGCGACGAGGGCGGCTTCGCCCCGAACCTGGCCTCGGCCGAAGAAGCCCTGAGCTTCATCACCAAGGCGGGCCAGGCGGCCGGTTATCTGGCCGGCGAGGACTTCCACCTGGGTCTGGACGTCGCCTCGACCGAGTTCTTCAAGGACGGCAAATACGTCATGGCGGGCGAAGGCAAGACCGTCGACGCCGAGGGCATGGCCGCCTATCTGGTGGACCTGTGCGAGCGGTTCCCGATCGTCTCGATCGAGGACGCCATGGCCGAGGACGATTTCGACGGCTGGCGCCTGCTGACCGAGCGGCTCGGCGACCGGGTCCAGTTGGTCGGCGACGACCTGTTCGTGACCAACCCCGCGCGTCTGGCCGCCGGCATCGGCGAGGGCCTGGCCAACTCCATCCTGATCAAGGTCAACCAGATCGGCACCCTGTCCGAGACCCTGGACGCCGTCGATATGGCCCACCGCGCCGGCTATACCGCCGTAATGAGCCACCGTTCGGGCGAGACCGAGGATTCGACCATCGCCGACCTGGCCGTGGCCACCAACTGCGGGCAGATCAAGACCGGCTCGCTGGCCCGCTCGGACCGGGTGGCGAAATACAATCAGCTGCTGCGCCTGGAAGAGATGCTGGGCGACCAGGCCGTCTATTTCGGCGACGGCATGCTGCTGCGCTAAACCTGTGAATTGTCGGCGAAGAATCAGCGTTCTTCGTCGACGTCCTTACGGTCAAGCTACATTTTGTTAGGCATTTTCGGGCACGGTTCCTGAACTGTGTTTTTCGCGCTCAGAAGGAGCGTCGGTCGTGCCTGAACGGATGAAACCTTACCGCCTGTCCCTCGCCCTGTTGTTGCTGCTCGCCTATCTGGGCGTTCAGGCTCTGACGGGCGAACGGGGGCTGCTGAGCGGATCGTCGCGTGACGCCCTGATGGGGCGGCGTGAGAACCAGCTCGCCCATCTCACAGAACAGCGCCGCGACCTTGAGACGCGGGTGCGCTATCTCCGCACCGACAGCCTGTCGAAGGACTTGCTGGAGGAGCGCGCACGCGCCGTTCTCGGCTTTTCGGACCCACGCGACTATGTGATCCGCGTTCCGGCGCAACCCGTTCAGGGATGAAAACCTTCGCCGCTTGAACTATTGTTACAGTCGAGCCCGCACCCCTTTGCGTTCCGGGAAGGAAGGCTGCTAAAGCCCCCTTCCGTAACGATAAGAAGGCGTCGCTTCCCGACGCCTAGCCGGGAGATGCCGGATGGCGAAAGCCCCAGCCAAAGCCGCTCAGACCACTGCGCCTGACAAGCTTTCAAACACGCCTTCGGCGTCCAAGGAGGACCTCCTCCGCTTTTACCGCGAGATGGTTCTCATCCGCCGCTTCGAGGAGCGTGCGGGCCAACTGTACGGCATGGGTCTGATCGGGGGCTTCTGCCACCTGTATATCGGCCAGGAAGCCGTGGCCGTCGGCGTTCAGGAGAGCGTCAGACAGGGCCACGACAAGATCATCACGGGCTACCGCGATCACGGCCACATGCTGGCCGCCGGCATGGACCCCAAGGAAGTCATGGCCGAACTGACCGGCCGCATCGGCGGTTCGTCGCGCGGCAAGGGCGGTTCGATGCACATGTTCGACGTGCCGACCGGCTTCTACGGCGGTCACGGCATCGTCGGCGCCCAGGTGTCGCTGGGCACCGGCCTGGCCTTCGCCGGCAAGTACCGCGGCGATGATTCGGTGGCCTTCGTCTATTTCGGCGACGGCGCCTCGAACCAGGGGCAGGTCTACGAGAGCTTCAACATGGCCCAGCTGTGGAAGCTGCCGGCCATCTACATCATCGAGAACAACCAGTACGCCATGGGTACGAGCATCGAGCGCTCGTCGTCCACGACCCAGCTTAGCCAGCGCGGCGCCAGCTTCGGCATTCCGGGCGAGCAGGTGGACGGGATGGATGTTCTGGCCGTGCGTGATGCGGTCAAGAAGGCTGTCGAGCGCGCCCGCGCCGGCGAGGGGCCCTACATCCTCGAGGTCAAGACCTACCGTTATCGCGGTCACTCGATGTCCGATCCGGCCAAATACCGGACCAAGGAAGAGGTGGACGAGGTCAAGAAGACCCGCGACCCCATCGACCACATCAAGACCCTGCTGGCCGCCGCCAATGCGACGGAAGACGAGCTGAAGGCCATCGATAACGAGATCAAGGCCATCGTCGCCGAGGCCGTTCAATTCGCCCAAGAAAGCCCGGAACCCGATCCGTCCGAGCTCTATACCGACGTCTACGTGGAGGCCTGATCCGTGACCGACATCCTCATGCCGGCGCTGTCCCCCACGATGGAAGAGGGCACGCTGACCAAATGGCACATCAAGGCGGGCGACACCGTGTCGGCCGGCCAGGTGATCGCCGAGATCGAAACCGACAAGGCCACGATGGAAGTCGAGGCCGTGGATGAAGGCGAAGTGCTGGAAATCCTGGTCGCCGAGGGCTCCGAGAACGTGAAGGTCAATACGCCCATCGCGCGTCTGGCCGGCGAAGACGGCGCGGCTGCGCCCGCGCCGAAGGCCGAGTCCGACAAGGCCCAGGCCGATACGCCCAAGGCGACGGCCGAAGGCAAGACCGGCGATCCCGAGAAGGCGCCGACCCAGACCTCGACCCCCAAGGTCGAGCTGCGCGATCCGGAAATCCCGGCCGACGCCAAACTGGTCAAGACCACCATCCGCGACGCCCTGCGCGACGCCATGGCCGAAGAGATGCGCCGCGACGACAAGGTCTTCCTGATCGGCGAGGAAGTCGCCCAGTATCAGGGCGCCTACAAGGTCAGCCGCGAACTGCTGCAGGAGTTCGGCGACCAGCGCGTCGTCGACACCCCGATCACCGAGCACGGCTTCGCCGGCCTGGGCGTCGGCGCGGCCATGGCGGGCCTGAAGCCCATCGTCGAGTTCATGACGTTCAATTTCGCCATGCAGGCGATCGACCACATCATCAACTCGGCCGCCAAGACCCTGTACATGTCGGGCGGTCAGATCCGCGCGCCCATCGTCTTCCGCGGCCCGAACGGCGCCGCCTCGCGCGTCGGCGCCCAGCACAGCCAGGACTATTCGGCCTGGTACGCCCAGGTGCCGGGCCTGAAGGTCGTCGCGCCCTATGACGCGGCCGACGCCAAGGGCCTGCTGAAGGCTGCGATCCGCGATCCGAACCCCGTCGTCTTCCTCGAACACGAGATGATGTACGGCCTCGAGTTCGACGTGCCGGAGATCGAGGACTATGTCGTGCCGATCGGCAAGGCCAAGGTCCGTCGCGAAGGCAAGGACGTCACCATCACGGCGCACAGCCGCATGGTCGGCTTCGCCCTCCAGGCCGCCGAGAAACTGGCCGAGGAAGGCATCGAGTGCGAGGTCGTGGACCTGCGCACCCTGCGTCCGCTGGATCACGAGACCATCGTCGAGAGCGTCAAGAAGACCAGCCGTCTGGTCTCGGCCGAAGAGGGCTGGGGTCCGATGGGCGTCGGCGCCGAGGTCGTGGCGCGGGTGATCGAACACGCCTTCGACTATCTGGATGCGCCGCCGCTGCGGGTGCACCAGGAAGACGTGCCGCTGCCTTACGCCGCCAATCTGGAAGCCCTGTCGCTGCCGGGCGTGGACAAGATCATCGCGGCCGTGAAGCAGGTGATGGCATGACTGATATCCTGATGCCCGCCCTGTCTCCGACCATGGAAGAGGGCGTCCTGGCCAAGTGGCACGTCAAGGTGGGCGATGTCGTCTCCGCCGGCGACGTGATCGCCGAGATCGAAACCGACAAGGCCACGATGGAAGTCGAGGCCGTGGATGAGGGCGAGATCACCGACATCCTGGTCGCCGAAGGTACCGAAGGCGTGAAGGTCAACACCCCGATCGCCCGTCTGAAGGACGAGGGCGGGGCCGCTGCGCCCCAGAAATCTGAAAAACCGGCCGCCAAGGCTGAGGAGACCCCGAAGGCCGCACCCGCCGCCGTCGAGGCGCCCAAGGCGTCCGCACCGGTCGCGCCGGCTCCGGCCGCCCCGAAGTCGGACAATGGCGACCGCATCTTCTCGTCGCCTCTGGCGCGTCGCATCGCCGCCCAGAACGGCGTCGATCTGAAGTCGATCAAGGGCACCGGCCCGCACGGCCGGATCGTCAAGCGCGACGTCGAAGCCGCCGGCAAGGGCGCGGCCCAACCCGCCGCCGCGACGACCGCCGCGGCCGCGATTTCGGGCATTGCGCCGCGTCAGGTGCAGTCGCTGGCCCAGATGGGAATACCGGACGGCAGCTACGACCTGATCCCGCTGGACGGGATGAAGAAGGCCGTGGCGCGTCGCATGGTCGACAGCATCCAGAACGTGCCGCACTTCCCACTGTTCATCGACTGCGAGATCGACCAGCTGATGGCGGTTCGCGCCAAGGTGAACAAGATGCTGGAGCCGCAGGGGATCAAGGTCTCGGTCAACGACTTCATCATCAAGGCTGCGGCCCTGGCGCTGAAGATGGTGCCGGAGGCGAACGCCTCCTACACCCCCGAAGGCATCGCCATGCACCACAACGCCGACGTCTCGATGGCGGTGGCGATCGACGGCGGCCTGATCACCCCGATCATTCGCAAGGCCGAGACCAAGGGCCTGGCGCAGATCGCGACCGAGTCCAAGGACCTGGCCAAGCGCGCCCGCGAACGCAAGCTGAAGCCCGAAGAGTTCCAGGGCGGCACCTTCTCGGTGTCCAACCTGGGCATGTTCGGCATCAAGCAGTTCACCTCGATCATCAATGAGCCCCAGGGCTGTATCATGAGCGTGGGCGCGGGCGAGCAGCGCGCGGTCGTCAAGAACGGACAGATCGTGCCGGCCACGGTCATGACCGTGACCCTGACCTGCGATCACCGCGTTGTGGACGGCGCGACCGGCGCCCGTTTCCTGCAGGCGTTCAAGCCGCTGATCGAAGATCCCGTCGCGATGCTGGCGTAAGGGGAGGGTGAGGTCATGACCTCGGTCTATGACTTCTCCGCCCGCGCCATCGACGGCACGGAGGTTTCGCTGGACCGTTTTCGCGGTCAGGCGCTGCTGATCGTCAATACGGCGTCCAAGTGCGGCTTCACCGGCCAGTATGACGGGCTGGAAAAGCTGCACCGGACGTTCGCTGACCGGCCGTTCGAGGTGCTGGGCTTTCCCTGCAACCAGTTCGGGGAGCAGGAGCCGGGGCGGGCGGCGGAGATCGCCGCCTTCTGCGCCACCAGTTTCGACGTGACCTTCCCCCTGTTCGACAAGGTGGAGGTCAATGGGCCGAACCGGCATCCGCTGTACGCTTGGCTGACGCAGCAGAAGCGCGGCTTCCTCGGCTCGCAATCCATCAAGTGGAACTTCACCAAGTTCCTGACCGACCGCGAGGGCAGGGTGGTCGCCCGCTACGCCCCGCAAACAGAACCCGAGGCCATCAAGGCCGACATCGAGAAGTTGATCTGATCATGGCTGCTGAATTCGATCTCGTCGTCATCGGCTCGGGCCCCGGCGGTTACGTCGCGGCTATCCGCGCCAGCCAACTGGGCCAGAAGGTCGCCATCGTCGAGCGCGAGAACCTGGGCGGGATCTGCCTGAACTGGGGCTGTATCCCGACCAAGGCCCTGCTGAAGTCGGGCGAGAAGTTCGAGAGCCTGAGCCATCTGAAGGACTACGGCCTGTCGGCCTCCGGCGCGTCGTTCGACTTCGACGCCATCATCCAGCGCTCGCGCGGCGTCGCGGCGACGATGAACAAGGGCGTCGCCTTCCTGATGAAGAAGAACAAGATCGAGGTCATCGAAGGCACGGCCAAGCTGGAGAAGGGCGCTGCGGCGCCCAAGGTCGTGATTGCGCTGAAGGCCGGCGGTTCGCGCACGGTCGAGGCCAAGGCGGTCATGCTGGCCGTCGGCGCGCGGGCGCGCGCCCTGCCGCAGATCGGTCTGGAGGCTGACGGCGACAAGATCTGGGCCTATCGCGACGCCCTGGCGCCAAAGAAGCTGCCCAAGTCCTTCGTGGTCATCGGCTCGGGCGCCATCGGCATCGAGTTCGCCAGCTTCTATCGCGCCCTGGGCGCCGAGGTGACGGTCGTCGAGGCGGTCGAGCGCATCATGCCGGTCGAGGACGAGGAGGTCTCCAAGGCCGCCCAGAAGTCGTTCGAGAAGCGCGGCATCAAGTTCAAGCTGGGCGCCAAGGTGACCAAGGTCTCCAAGACCGGCGCGGGCGTGAAGGTGGACATCGAGGCCGGCGGCAAGGCCGAGTCGCTCGAGGCCGAGGTCTGCATCTCGGCCGTGGGCATCACCGCCAACACCGACGGCATCGGCCTGGAGGCGCTGGGCGTCGAACTGGACCGCGGCCACATCAAGACCGACAGCCACTGCCAGACCAACGTCAAGGGCCTGTTCGCCATCGGCGACTGCGCCGGCGCGCCCTGGCTGGCGCACAAGGCGTCGCATGAAGGCATCCACGCCGCCGAATTCATCGCCGGCTACAAGACCCCGAACGTCCATTCGCCCATCGCCGGCTGCACCTACGCCCAGCCGCAGGTCGCCTCGGTCGGCGTCACCGAACAGGCCGCCCGCACCGAGAAGCGCGAGGTCAAGATCGGTCGCTTCCCGTTCCGCGTGAACGGCAAGGCCGTGGCCGCCGGCGAGATCGACGGCTTCGTCAAGGTGATCTTCGACGCCAAGACCGGCGCCCTGATCGGCGCCCATATGATCGGCCACGAAGTGACCGAGATGATCCAGGGCTATGTCACCGCCATCACCATGGAGGCGACGGAAGAAGACATTCACGGCATCGTCTATCCGCACCCGACCATGTCGGAAGCCATGCACGAGGCGGCGCTGGACGCCTACGGGCGGGTGCTGCACATCTGATGGACGTAAGTCTGCCCTTAAACTGAATGACACAGTCGACGAACGTCGATTTTTAGTTTCAACGTTGAGAGATGTGGCCAAACCCGTATCTCTCACGACTTAAACAGCGATTGCTTCACCGTTTTCTGCCGTCTGTGGTGGATTGGCTTACATGGCTAGCAACTTTTGAGGCGCGACGGCGGCTAAAGAAGATGCCGCGAATTCGGCTTCTGGTCGATAATTCTGTCTTGGCGCATGCTGTAACTCACGAGACGGCTACCATATCCACAGGGGTGGAGCTCTGGGGCGGCGTTGTTCCGTTCGATACCGGGTATTCAGCTCGTATTCCGGTCCATCTGGTAGATGATGCAACGGAAACCTATAAAAATATCTGTTTTATTCCCGGTATCGCTTATCTGGCCCGTAAAGGGTTGATCGACTTGTGTCAGTCAGCAGAGCTGCGGGCGGAGACATACTATCAGCCTGTAGGACGATTTAAAGGGTATGGATATTTAGACTACAGTTTGTTGAGCGGTGTTCATATGGACAGCGTTGATGGTACTGTGTTTCCGACGCTTGGGCCTCGATGGATGGGATTGCCTTCGGCAAAGGAGCAGCAGGGACGTCGGATCAGCGGATACGGTGATCCGTTGCATGTCTCTTTGGTAGCAGAACTTGGCTCTAAACACTCACAAGACGCTTGGCATTTATGCACCGCAGAAAACAAGAATCTCTACGCGTTCCTAACTACTGATTTTAAGTTTAGAAGGCAGGTAAGGGCGCGGAGCCGCCGTGAGCCGTTGATCTCCATGAATGCTCGTGTTTTAACCCCAAAGGAATTTGGTGAAGAACTAAGCATTGCTCCACTTCCTCCTATTTTTTTCAGCTATCACAACGCATCCTTTTTTGTGAGGACCGATGTGACGATGCCAAATGGCAGAAGGCGGCCTGTTACAGCTTATCGGTCAAGGGAATAGCAGGCGTCAGCGCTTCTTGCCCAGCTCCGCTGCGATGTCCTTGGTCATGCGGCCGACCTTGCGGTGGGCGGCGGTGATCTGGTCCTTGGTTACGCCCCAGCGCTTCATCCAGTATTCGACCGACTGGCGCTCGGTCAGGTCGATGCGCTCCTTGTCGATGAAGCCGCGCTTGTCCTTGAGGCCCGCCATGGTCGGCTCCTGTTGAGGTGTTGACCGTTTCTGATCGTTCCGGCCTTCTTAGACCTGTCCGCCCCGGCGAAACAGGCGGTTCAGGCGTCGGGTAAGACGCCCGTTTTGAAGAAGGCGTCCAGGCGGGCTTCCCACGGGGCGGTGTCCAGGCCCTGGGCGGCGATCCAGGCGTCGTCGAAATAGGTGGAGGCGTAGCGGTCGCCGTGGTCGCACAGGATGGACACGATCGAGCCGCACTCGCCCGCGCGCGCCATTTCCTGAACCAACTGAACACAGGCCCACAGGTTGGTGCCGGTCGATCCGCCGCAGGGGCGGCCGAGACGCCGGCTCAGCACGCGCGTGGCGGCGATGGAGGCGACGTCGGGCACGACGATCATCCGATCCACCAAGCTGGGGATGAAGGAGGGTTCAACCCGCGCCCGGCCGATGCCCTCGATCAGGGACGGACGGTCGAGGCTGGTCTGGACCGTCGCATCGGCCCAGTGACGGTGAAAGACGGAGGCTTCCGGATCGGCCACGCAGATCCGGGTGTCGTGGCGGTTGAAGCGGGCGAACCGGCCGATGGTCGCCGAGGTGCCGCCGGTGCCCGCGCCGCACACGATCCAGCGCGGGACGGGGCAGGGCTCGCGTCGCATCTGGGCGAAGATGGACTCGGCGATATTGTTGTTGCCGCGCCAGTCCGTCGCCCGTTCCGCATAGGTGAACTGGTCCATGTAGTGGCCGCCCAGTTCGTCGGCGAGCCGCTGGCTTTCCGAATAGGCCTGGCCCGGAACGTCCACGAAATGGCAGCGGCCGCCATAGAATTCGATGGCGGCGATCTTCTCCTGAGCGGTGGAGCGCGGCACCACGGCGATGAAGGGCAGGTTCAGCATCCGGGCGAAATAGGCTTCGGACACGGCTGTCGAACCGCTGGACGCCTCGACAATGGTCATGCCCTCGCCGATCCAGCCGTTGCTGAGGGAATAGAGGAACAGCGACCGCGCCAGACGGTGCTTCAGGCTGCCGGTCGGGTGGCTGGATTCGTCCTTCAGATACAGGGCGATGTCCGACAGGGCCGGCATGTCCACCGGGATCAGATGGGTGTCGGCCGAGCGGTTGTAGTCCGCCTCGATCCGCCGCATGGCCCAGCTCAGCCAGGCGCGATCGACGGTAGGGCGGGCAGGGGCGGACATGGCGGACTCGGTCGTAGACGGGAAGGCGATGGCTTAGGCCAAAGCTTGGCCGGCGGCAAAGGCGGATGACGCCCGCCCCTTTTAGCCCGCCTTCTCCACGAAACTGTCGATCACCCGTTTCTCGCCGGCCTTTTCGAAATCGACCAGCAGTTTATTGCCCTCGATGACGCGGACGTGGCCGTAGCCGAACTTCTGGTGGAAGACGCGTTCGCCCTTTTTCCAGCCGGAGCCGGACTTGGGATCGGCGGTGGCGATCAGGCGGCCGTCGCCCTCGATCACGGCCTTGCGGGCGGGGATCTTGTTCGGCGTCTGGGCGGCGGTGAAGCTTTGGGCGCGTTTCCAGCCGGGCGAGGAATAGCCGCTGCCGAAGCTGGGTGCGTCGTCCCAGCGGCTCTTGGCCTCCTTCATCCCGGCGGAGGCGCCGTAGTAGCCGGTGTCGGACTGGGGATCGACGTGGGCGATCGGCAGTTCGTCAACGAAGCGGCTGGGCAGTTGCGAGGTCCAACGGCCATAGACCAGACGATTGGCGGCGAAGGATATGCGGGCGTCCTGTTTGGCGCGGGTGACGCCGACATAGGCCAGGCGGCGTTCCTCCTCGAGGCCCTTCTCGCCTTTTTCATCGATGCTGCGCTGGCTGGGGAAGACGCCTTCCTCCCAGCCCGGCAGGAAGACCAAGGGGAACTCCAGCCCCTTGGCGCCGTGAAGGGTCATGATCTGGACCGCGCCGTCGCCGTTCGGATCGTCGCTGGTCGCGCGCTCCAGATCCATGACCAGGGAGACGTGTTCCAGATAGGCCTGCAGCGTCTCGAACTGCTGCATCGACTGGGTCAGTTCCTTCAGGTTGTCCAACCGGGTCTGACCGCTGGTCCGGTCGGCCTTCTGCATATCGGTGTAGCCGCTCTCCTCCAGCACCGTTTCCATGACCTCCCAATGGGGCGTGGTCTCGGACAGGGCGCGCCAGCGGTCGAGGTCGCGCACGAAGTTGGACAGGGCGGTGCGGGTGCGGGCCTGAAGCTCGTCGGTGTTGATCAGGCCGCGCACCGCCGTCAGGGCCGACAGGTCGTGTTGGCGGGCCAGTTGTAGGATCTTCTGTACGCTGGTGTCGCCGATGCCGCGCTTGGGCACATTGACGATCCGCTCGAAGGCCAGATCGTCGTCCTCGGACTGGATCAGCCGCATATAGGCGTGGGCGTCGCGGATCTCGGCCCGTTCGAAGAAGCGCGGGCCGCCGATGACGGCATAGGGGATGGCCAGCATGACCAGCCGTTCCTCGAAAGCCCGCATCTGGAACGAGGCGCGGACCAGGATGGCCATGTCCTTGTATTTCAGCCCCGGTTCGCCGGCATGGGGACGACGCGCAGTCTCGATCTCGTCGGCGATCAGCCGGGCCTCGGCCTCGCCGTCCCAGACGCCGCGCACCCGCACCTTGTCGCCGCTGTCGTCCTCGGTCCACAGGGTCTTGCCCAGCCGGTCGCGGTTGGCGGCGATCAGGCCCGAGGCGGCGCCCAGGATATGGCTGGTCGAGCGATAGTTGCGCTCCAGCTTGACGATCTTGGCGCCGGGGAAGTCGCGCTCGAAGCGCAGGATGTTGTCCACCTCGGCCCCGCGCCAGCCGTAGATCGACTGGTCGTCGTCGCCGACACAGCAGACATTGCCGGTCGAGGCCGTCAGCAGCCGCAGCCACAGATACTGGGCGACGTTGGTGTCCTGATATTCGTCCACCAGAATGTAGCGAAACCGGCGACGATATTCGTCCGCCAGGTCCGCATGTTTGGACAGGATGGTGATGTTGTGCAGCAGCAGGTCGCCGAAGTCGCAGGCGTTCAGGCTGCGCAGGCGGGCCTGATAGGCGGCGTACAGGCCCTGGCCCTTGCCGTTGGCGAAATCCTCGCCGGGGGGCAATTTCTCAGGCGTCCAGCCGCGGTTCTTCCAGTGGTCGATCAGGCCGGACAGCGACTTGGGCGTCCAGCGCTTGGTGTCGATATTGGCGGCTTCCAGCAGCTGTTTCAGCACCCGTTCCTGGTCGTCGGTGTCCAGGATGGTGAAGCTGGACTTCAGCCCGACCAGTTCGGCGTGACGGCGCAGGATCTGGGCGGCGATGGAGTGGAAGGTGCCCAGCCAGCGCAGGCCCTCGGCCGAGGGACCGATCAGATGGGTGATCCGCTCGCGCATCTCGCGGGCGGCCTTGTTGGTGAAGGTGACGACCAGCAACTCCCACGGCCTGGCCCGGCCGGTCGCCAGGATGTGCGCCAGCCGCGTGGTCAGCACCCGCGTCTTGCCGGTGCCGGCGCCGGCCAGAACCAGGACCGGCCCCTCGGTCGCTTCCACCGCCTCGCGTTGTTCCGGATTCAGCCCTTCGAGATAGTCGCGCGGTCCCGCCCCGTCGGGCGCTCGTGCGCGGGCCAGGTCGGAGATGCGGGGGGCGGGAAGATCGGTCACAGGCTTTGAGACATCCGGCAGGCAGAATCAAAACCGGAACATAAGGGGACCGGAGGGCGATGTCAGGGCCGTCGCCCAAATGAAACCTTGGAACTGGCTTCGGCGCAGGCCGGTTCCTTGGATGATGAGACGAGACGACCAGAAGATCGAGGAGACGCCGGATCGCACCCCCAAGGCTGCGAAGGCGGGTTGGCGCGCCTTCGCCTTGGGCATGATCGGCATGTTCGCGCTCATCATCCTGTGGATCGTCATGGCCGAAGCGGCAGACGATCCCCACGGCGACGCGGCGTTGATCGAACGGCCGCAATCCGCCGAGGAGAGGACGCTGGAACGCCGCGAGGCGCGGGCCGACCGGCCTATTTCAGACCATAGGTGATGGTGGTCACGACCCGGACCTTCTTGTCGATCGAGGCGGCTTCGTCTCCGCCTGCGCCGTCACGCGGCAGGATTTCGAAAGAGCCCTGTGTGGCCTGACGGATCGGGCCAAGCGGGGTGCCGGAATCCTTGGCGAACTGTTCGGCCCCGGTTCGCGCCGCCGCCGTGCCCTCTGCGATCATCTGGGGCCGAACATCGTTCAGCTTGGTGAAGACATAGGAGGGACCCTGGAAGTCCTGCAACACCACGCCCTGGCGCACCAGATCGTTCAGGGCGCGGGTCGTCGTCTGAACCCGGGCGACGTCGTTCGTGCGGACGATGACCGTCTGGGCCAGGATGAAGCGCGGCCCGCCGTTCTGGGCGGCGTATTCGCGCGACCGGGTGTCGGCCACCTCCAGCCGGCCCAGATCGACGGCGTCGGCCGGATAACCCTGAGCCGTCAGGAACTGCCGCACCAGGGACAGGTCGCCGTCGATGCGTGTCTGAACTTCAGACAGAACATCGCCCGATGCGGTGAAGCGCAGCGGCAGGACCGCCAGATCGGCCTTCACATTGCGTTCCGACAGGCCGCGAACCGTCACGGTCCGGTCCCCGGCCCGCGCATGGATCACGCCCTGACCGACCAGGGCGCCGGCGCCGATGAGCCCCAGGGCCAGAAGGCTCCCGATGACGGTGGCGGGAATGAGACGGCTATTGTCCATGGCGGCTTCCTTTTATGCTCAAGGTTTACGCTTTTACACCATGCTCCGCCACCCAGTTCAGCGCCAGCAGGCGGCATGCTGAAGCCAGGGGACGGCGTCCCCGGCCGGCGTCGATGTCGGCCAGAAGCTGGGCCTTGCTGAGGCTGCGGGTCTGGGCAATCCGGTCCAGAACCGCCCAGAACTCGGGCTCCAGCGCGACCGAGGTGGCGTGGCCCGCCAGAACGACGGACCGTTTGGCCAGGCCGCTCACCGCGCGGACTTCAGCACGATCTCGGCGAAGGCCGGAGCGCCCTGGGTCAGGACCGCGTGACGGGTGTCGGTGACGAAGACCAGGGCGCCGGCGGCGTCGCGGATCTCGGCGCGCGCGGCATAGGCATGGCGCGGGTCGATCTGGGCCGTGGGGAGGCCCAGGCTGACGCGATAGGGCGGGGCGCCGGTCAGGGGCTCGCGGGCCTCGGCCAGGGCCAGGGCCGGGGCGTCGGCCCGGCTGACGTCCTCGACCCGCACCGTCAGCACATGGCCGGGCGGCAGCATGATTCGCTCGCGATACAGGGCGGTGACCGTCACGACGGTCGTGCCTGCGCTCATCTCCGGACCGGTCGGCGCGACGGCGCAGGCGGCCAGCACCAGACCGGCGGGCAGGATCAGGGGGGCGTAACGCATGGCGGTCTCCTCTAGAGGACAATCAGTCTGTCATACTCGGGCGCAAGACGTGAGCGGCGCTTTCGCGACGTCGATGATAAGCGGGCTTCGCCCGTCGGAGCCTGTCCATGAGTCGCCCCATCACCATTCTCGCCATCGCCGTCTGCGCCCTGATCTGGGGCACGACCTGGTTCGCCATCACCCTGCAGCTGGGCGTGGTGGATCCGATCGTCTCCATCGTCTGGCGGTTCGGACTGGCGGCGGTCGTTCTGTTCGCCTTCTGCGCCCTGACGCGGCGTCCGCTGCGCCTGACCCGCGCCCAGCATCTGGCCGCCGTGGGGCAGGGCGCCTTCGTCTTCGCCGTCAGCTACGGCTTCGTCTATGCGGCGGAGGAACGCGTGGCCTCGGCCGTCGTCGCCGTCATCTTCGCCGCCCTGGCCTTCGTGAACCTGATCCTGTTTCGGGTTATGGAGCGCCAGAAGGCCGCCGCCGGCGCCTGGCAGGGGGCGATCCTGGGGGTGTGCGGGGTCGCCGTCCTGTCGTTCGGACAGTTGTCGGGGGCAGGCGTCTCCGCGGGCGTGGCGCCCGTTCTGGGCGTGGTCTTCGCCTTGATCGCCGTCCTCGCCTCTGCCTTCGGCAATTGGTTCGCCTGGCGCGGCCAACAGGCCGGCGCGCCGGTCATGGCCGCGACCGCCTGGGCCATGGCCTATGGCACGGCCATGGTGGCGGTCTATGGGTTCGCGACCGGCGTGGAATGGCGGATCGAGCCGACCCCGGCCTATATTCTGTCTCTGCTGCACCTGTCCCTGTTTGGATCGGTGATCGCCTTCGGGCTGTATTTCACCTTGGCGCGGCAACGCGGCTATGCCCTGGCCAGCTATATTTCGGCCCTGACCCCGCCGATCGCCGTCATCATGTCGGTCCTGTTCGAGGGCGCCCATGTCGGCGTGACCATGCTGATCGGCCTGATCCTGGTGCTGGGCGGCCAGGTCCTGTTGATCCGCGCGCCGAAGGCCTAGGGGATCAGTCGTCCAGCTTCTGTCCATCGAGCTGCCGGGCGGCGCGCTCGCGCTCCTTGTCCGCAGACTGTTTCTGAGCCTTGGTGCGGCCATGGGCGGCGCGGTTGGCGGCGGCGCGGGTCTTGTCCTCGGCCTTGGTCCGCGCCTTTCGCGCCCGGTTCAGATTGATGATCTCGGCCATGTCTAGGGCTGCGGCGCGGCGGAAGTCGGCGTCTCCGGCTCCTTGGGCCTTAGGGCCTCGGGCACTTGATCCTCCGGAAGGACAGCGGGGGGAATGAAAACGGGACCCGACGCGGCCTGGTCGAGCCGGGTCCAGCCGTCCGCTGACCGGCCCCGCTCGCGACCCAGGTTGAACAGGGCGGTCATGGTCGGCTGGTCGAATTTCAGACTGGACGCCTCGACGTTGTCGGGGATGGCCGCCAGCGACATGGTCATGCCGTTGCGCTGGGCGAAAGCCGCCGTGGTCGCCAGATGGGTTCGCAGCGAGGCCTTGCTCATACTGTCGTAGCTTCGCATCAGAATGGCCGTCAGCCGGCCCGAGGTGACCCCGTCATTGCGACCGACCTGTCCATTGACGACGACGTACAGGCTGCCGACGCCCCGCTCTTCGCGCTTGCGGGTCCATAGGGTCAGGTTCTCCGGAATGGCGAGGAAAGGGGTGTTCACGCCGCCGTCGGCGTGCATCTCCATCACCACGGTTTGGTCCGGTTGCAGCCCCGCGATGAGGACCGGCGGGAAGACGCCGGGAATACTGGCCGAGGCCACCAGCACTTCCTTGAACAGGGCGCGCGAATTCTCGTCGTTCTGGCTGGCCAGCAGGCCCATGTCCCAGATGACGGTCTCCTCGCTGTCGAGGTTCGTCGTGGCCACCAGCAGGCGGCGGCCCTTGGCGTGTTCACGGGCGATGGCCTGCAACAGGTCCAGCGTGACGTTCTCGTCCACCAGCTTGCGCAGGGCGCCGGCGCTGAACAGGCTGGGGTAGAGGAAGATCGCCAGACTGCGCCAGCTCAACAGGCTGCTGGCGCCCCCTCCCGTATAGGCATAGCCCAGTTGCGGATCCCATTCGGACCCGGCGAAGGCGAAGGGCGCGGCGAGAGCGCCCGTGCTGACCCCCGTGACGATGTCGAAGACCGGACGGTCGCCCCGCTCGGTCCAGCCCACCAGAAGCCCGGCGCCATAGGCTCCGTTGGCGCCGCCGCCGGACAGGGCCAGGATCGAAAGGGGCCGCCCCGTCGACAGCCGCTCGCCCACTTCCTGGGAGAAAGCCGCCAGCCGGGCCGCGTCATTGGCGCGAATGCGCGGATCCCGCGCCGGTATCAGCGAGCCGTCCGCGATGCGCAGCGGTCCTGTCGGCCGGTCCAAGGTGCCGCATGACGCCACCGACAAGGCCATGACGACCGCCAGCAGACTCGAACAGATTCGTCTCATCCGATGCGTTCTCATTGAAAATCCCCGTCAGCGTTCATACCGCTGCGACGGGCCCCTTGTCATCACCGGGGGGTGCAAGGGCGGTCTCTAAGCACTGCGTTTTGACGTCGAGCGGGTGACCGGTCCCCCTGAGCCAGGAGAGCCGGGTGAAAGCGAATTAACGAATGCCCCGCTGTCGCAGGCGGGGCGTTTTGGCTATCTGTATGGCCACGCCTGCCGGAGAGCTGAGATGGTCCGCCTGATCCTGAATATCCTGTGGTTCATTTTTGGCGGCTGGCTGTCGGGTCTGCTGTGGTTGCTGGGCGGTGCGATCCTGGCCCTGACCATCGTCGGCTTGCCGTGGAGTTTCGCGGCCTGGCGGATCGCCAGCTATTCCTTCTGGCCGTTCGGGCGGGAGATCGTCTGGCAGGACACCCATCCGGTGGCGGGCTGCTTGGGACTGGTGCTGAACGTCGTCTGGTTCGTCGTGGCCGGCTGGTACATCGCCCTCTCGCACCTGATCATCGCGGTGGCCGAGTTCGTATCCATCATCGGCATCCCCTTCGCCCTGAAGGACCTGGAGCTGGCCAAGCTGGCCCTGGCGCCGGTGGGACGAACGATCCGCGACAAGCCCTGAGCTCAATCGAGTTCCAGCAAGATGTCCAACATCATCTCGCGACGAGTAAGGAAGTTGCGAGTGACCTGATAATGGTCGGTATCCTCGTACTCGATCCGTTCGAGCCCATGGTCTGACGCCTGATAGATCCAGGCGTTGGGATAGCCGAGCAGGATGGGCGAATGGGTGGCGATGATCAACTGCGACCGCGCCATCACCAGTTCGTGCAGACGCGAGAGGAAGGACAGTTGCCGGCTAGGCGACAGGGCGGCCTCCGGTTCGTCGAGAATGTAAAGGCCGTCGCCGATGAAGCGGTTATCGAACAGGGCGAAGAAGGACTCGCCGTGGGACTGCTCATGCAGTCGGCGGGCGCCGTATCGTTCGCCTCTGACCTCGGGGTCTTCCAGATAGGAGGCGACCGTGAAGAAGCTCTCCGCCCTCAGGAAGAAGCCGTCCTGAACCCGCTGCGCCGATCGAACGGGCCGGACGAACCGGTGCAGCGGGGAATGGCTGTCGCGCGTGCCAAAGCGATGTTCGCGGCCGCCGCCTTCGGCATTGAACCCCCAGGCCACCGCCAGGGCCTCGATCAGCGTGGACTTTCCCGAGCCGTTCTCACCGACCAGAAAGGTCACGTTCGGATGGAAGGCCAGCCGGTCGAGCGTGCGCACGACCGGCAGGTTGAAAGGATAGACGGAAGCGTCCCAGCCGTCTCGGCGCTCGAAAAGGGCCTCGATCCAGTAGGGACGCTCCAGCGCGGTCATCGCATCAGCCCGGCGAGATCATCTTCTCGGGGCGGACCGCTTCGTCGAATTCGGCGTCGGTCAGATAGCCGCCTCCGACGGCTTCCTCGCGCAGGGTGGTGCCGTTCTTGTGCGCGGTCTTGGCGATCTTGGCGCAGAGGTCGTAACCCAGCTTGCCGTTCAGGGCGGTGACCAGCATCAGCGAGTTGTTCAGGCCGCGCGCGATGTTGTCTTCGCGGGCCTCGATGCCGACGACGCAGTTGTCGGTAAAGCTGATGGCCGCGTCGGCGACCAGGCGGACCGACTGCAGGAAGTTGTAGGCCATGACGGGGTTGTAGACGTTCAGCTCGAAATGCCCCTGCGAGCCGGCGAAGGTCAGGGCGGCGTTGTTGCCGAACACCTGGACGCAGACCTGGGTCAGGGCTTCGCACTGGGTCGGATTGACCTTGCCCGGCATGATCGACGAGCCGGGCTCGTTCTCCGGCAGGGCCAGTTCGCCCAGGCCCGAACGCGGGCCGGAACCCAGGAAGCGGATGTCGTTGGCGATCTTGAACAGCGAGGCGGCGACGGTGTTGATCGCGCCGTGGCTGAAGACCATGGCGTCATGGGCGGCCAGGGCTTCGAACTTGTTCGGCGCCGTGGTGAAGGCAAGCCCGGTGATCTCGGCGATCTGGGCGGCGACCTTTTCCGCGAAACCGATAGGGGCGTTCAGGCCGGTGCCGACCGCGGTGCCGCCCTGGGCCAGTTCCATCAGCTTAGGCAGGGTCTGTTCGATCCGCTCGATGCCGTTGGCGACCTGCTGCGCATAGCCGCCGAACTCCTGACCCAGGGTCAGGGGGGTGGCGTCCTGGGTATGGGTGCGGCCGATCTTGATGATGTGGGCCCAGGCCTTGGCCTTGGCGTCCAGGGCGGCGTGCAGGTGCTTCAGCGCCGGGATCAGGTCGTTGACCACCTGTTCCGCGCAGGCCACGTGCATGGCCGTCGGATAGGTGTCGTTCGACGACTGGCTCATATTGACGTGGTCGTTGGGGTGGACCGGCTTTTTGGAGCCCATCTCGCCGCCCAGGATTTCGATGGCGCGGTTCGAGATCACCTCATTGGCGTTCATGTTCGACTGGGTGCCCGACCCCGTCTGCCAGACGACCAGGGGGAAGTGGTCGTTCAGCCTGCCTTCGATGACCTCGTTGGCGGCCTTGATGATGGCGTCAGCCAGGGCCGGATCCAGCTTGCCCAGGTCGCGGTTGGTCTCGGCGGCGGCGCGCTTGACGATGCCCAGGGCGCGCACGACGGGCAGGGGCTGCTTCTCCCAGCCGATCTTGAAATTGCCCAGCGACCGCTGCGCCTGGGCCCCCCAGTAGCGGTCGGCGGCGACCTCGATGGGGCCGAAGGTGTCGGTTTCGATACGGACGTTGCTCATGGGCGGACTCGTCTCTCAGGCGTGGCGATTGTGTGCGCGCGGGTGTAGCACGGCGGTCATGCAGGGCAAGAAGAGCGCGGACATCCTCACATCGGCAGACGTGGCATGACCGCCGGCTGGATAGGGACGGGCAAGGTGCGGGCGCGCGAGGACGGCGAGGCGGTCGAGATCGTCATCGACGGCCTGACCACCCAGGCCAAATACTACAAGCCGCTGGTCTATGAGTTCATGCGCAAGGAATGGGCGTCACGCCCGTCCTGGGGCGATCATGTCGTCGAGATCCGAATGGAGCATGTGGGCGAGCCGCCGTGGATGGATCTGGACAACCTGGCCAAGGCCCTGCTCGATTCCATCAAGGGCTATCTGTTCCACGACGACGCCCAGGTCGCCCGCCTGCTGGTCGAGCGACGCGAGGGCGAGAGGGAGCGGATCATGATCCGCTCCTATCCCCGTCGAGACTGAGCCGTCACTTTTTCCGGAACTGGTCCAGCGACACGACCTTGGGGCCGTCGGAGCCCGGCGTTGGATCCTCGGGCGGCGTCGCTTCTTCGACCGCCTCGACGATCTCGGGTTCATCGAACTGAAGCAGGAACTGGACGCTGGGGTCGTAGAATCGGGTCACGGCCGAATAGGGCATGGCCAGGGTGCGCGGCACGCCGCCGAACCGCAGCTTGACCGAGAACCGGTCGGCTTCGACCTGCAGGTCCTCGTACTGGTGTTGCAGCACCACCGTCATCTCGTCCGGGTATTTGGCCAGCATGTCCGGCGGGATGCTGACCCCGGCGGCGCGGGTCTTGAAAGTGATGTAGAAGTGGTGCGCGCCCGGCAGGCCTTCGGCCAGAACATGGTCGAGTGCAGAACGGATCACGCCGCGCAACGCCTCGTGCGCCAGCCGCTCATACTGCATCTCGTCGACCGGAGGGGTCTGGTCGGTCATCGTCACCTCGCAATTGAGCGCGACTGATAGCGGCGCAGGCGCGAGCGCGAAAGATGCGAAAGAGGTAAACGAACAGGATATGAAGGATTAAGCGCCGGGATTCTGTTGCCAGGCTCCCGACAGGCCCCGCCCAAGGATCTGAACCCCTAGGACTTAAGATTCGAAATCACCCGAACCGCATTACGCGGCGAGAGCGACTTCTCCAGCGAAGTTATCGTTCGCAGTTAGAAAATGGCCCGATACGGTGGGCCAGGACGAGCGAAAGCAATCCTCTTTACACGTCCGTCGATGCTAGTCGGCCCCATGACGCCTCCGCCGATAACGCGGGGAGAAGGTTGGTGGAGCCGCCGGGAATCGCACCCGGGTCCGGTCCGCTTATTACAAGCGCGTTTATCGCTATAGTCCGGCCGAAACCGGACAGGTCCAATATAGGCGTTGCGCGGACGCTTTCCAAGCGCCGCGTGCGTTTCAAACCCGCGCCCAGCCCGGGGTCTGGTTCCTGAACCAGGTCAGCTGGCGTTTGGCGTAGTTTCGGGTCGCCTGTTTCAGGGCGTCGATCGCTTCATCCCGACCGATCTCTCCGGCCAGATACGCCGCCAATTCGCGCACCCCGACCGCCTTCATGGCCGGCAGGGCCGGGGACAGATTCCGCGCGGTCAGGGCGCGCACCTCGTCGAGCGCGCCGTTCTCCATCATCAGGTCCACACGCCGGTCGCAGTTGGCGTAGAGGTCCGCACGGTCCGGTTCGATGACCCGTCCCCTCCATGACCCCGGCGACAGCAGGGGGCGAGTGTCCGCCTTCCAGTCGCTCAAGGCGCGGCCGCTGGCCGAATGGACGCTCATGGCGCGGACCAGCCGTTGGCGGTCGCCCTGTTCGATGGAACGGGCGGCTTCGGCGTCGATTTCAGCGAGACGGGCGCGGAATGCGGCTTCGCCCTGCGCCATATAGTCCGCCTCGACCGCGTCGCGGACGCTCTGAGGCACAGGGGGAATCTCCGCCAGTCCGCGGGTCAGGGCGGTGAAATAGAGACCGGTGCCGCCGACCAGGATCGCCGGCCGCCCGTCGGCGCGTGCGATATCCAGCAGATTCAGGGCCGCACGGCTCCATTTCCCCACCGACCAGGCGTCAGCCGCATCGGCGACGCCATACAGCCGGTGATCGGCCTGGGCCTCGTCTTCAGGCGACGGGCGGGCGGTCAGGACGCGCAGGTCGGCGTATAACTGCTGACTGTCGGCGTTGATGATCAACGCCCCGGTCTCGCGCGCCAGCTTCAACGCCAGGGCCGACTTGCCCGAGGCGGTCGGACCCGCGATCAGGGTGACTGAAGGCGGCTGGGACAAATGGAGGCTCGCAGGCGACATCCATGGGCGATAGAACGCGGCCCTTGTCGCCTGCAAGTCTTCTGGAGACCGCCTTGGTCGAACGTTCCGCCGTCATCGCCGCCCTCGACGCCGTCATGGACCCGGTCTCCGGTCAGGGCCTGTTCGCCTCGGGCCTCGTGCAGGGACTGGTGGTCGCTGAGGACCGCGCCGGCTTCGCTCTTGAGGTGGATCGCAGTCTGGTCGCGACCTATGCGCCCGTTCGCGACGCGGCCGAGGCCGCGCTGAAGATCCTTCCCGGCATGAACCGCGTGTCGGTGATCCTGACGGCCGAAGCCAAACCCGGACTCGCCAAGCCGGCGGCGCGCACCGCAGGCCTTTCGAAGGCCGCTGTGGATCAGGGGCGCGCCAAGGCGCCGGTCCCCACCGATCGTCCGGCCCATGTCCGTCGCGTCCTGGCCGTCGCCAGCGGCAAGGGCGGGGTGGGCAAGTCAACCGTGGCGGTGAACCTGGCCGCCGCCCTGGCCGCACGCGGCCTGTCGGTCGGGATCCTCGACGCCGACGTCTATGGGCCGTCGCTGCCCACCATGCTGGGCATCAGCGGCCAGCCCGCCTATGAGGACGGCGCCATCGTTCCGCATCAGGCGCACGGGCTGAAGGCCATGTCGGTCGGCCTGCTGACCAGGATGGACGACGCCATGATCTGGCGCGGCCCCATGGCGTCGCAGGCCATCACCCAGATGCTGACCCAGACCCGCTGGGGCGTGGCCGAGGCGCCGCTGGACGTGCTGGTGGTCGATCTGCCGCCGGGCACCGGCGATGTGCAGTTGACCCTGATCCAGAAGACGCCGCTGGATGGCGCCGTCATCGTCTCGACGCCGCAGGAGGTGGCCCTGGCCGACGCGCGGCGGGCGCACACCCTGTTCCAGCGCGTGAACGTGCCGACCCTGGGCCTGATCGAGAACATGACCGGACCGATCTTCGGCCAGGGCGGGGCGAAAGCCGAGGCCGAACGTCTGTCGATTCCCTTCCTCGGCGACCTGCCCCTGGACGCCGGCCTGCGCGAAGGGGGGGACGCCGGTCGTCCTCCTGTCGCAGCCGATCCCTCGGGGCCGATCGCGGGCCGGTTCGCGGCGATCGCTGAACAGGTCGCCACGGCGCTGGGCCTCTAGAAATCGTCAGGACGGGGGTTTTCAAACGCAACCCTATTCGCCACCTTGGGGCTTACATATCACCGAGGAGTTCCGATGAGCGTCGACGCCCTGTTCCGCCCGTTCACCGTCAAGGGTCTGACCCTGCCCAACCGGATCGTCATGGCCCCCATGACCCGGTCCTTCTCTCCGAACGGGATTCCGACGTCCGACGTCGCCGGCTATTATCGCCGCCGGGCCGAGGGCGGGGTCGGGCTGATCGTCACCGAAGGGACGGTCGTCGAACGGCCCGCCGCCCGCAACGACGCCAATGTGCCGGTCTTCCACGGCGAGGCCCTGCCGCACTGGAAGACGGTGGTGGACGAGGTCCACGCCGCCGGGGGGCTGATCGCGCCGCAGATCTGGCACGTCGGATCGGCGCGGGGCCAGGGCGCCGACTGGACGCCGCTGGGCAAGGTGGACAGTCCGTCGGGCCTGACGGGGCCGGGCAAGGCCAAGTACGAACCCATGACCGAAGAGGACATCGCCGACACCATCGCCGCCTTCGGCCGGTCGGCGCGCGCGGCGCGCGACCTGGGCTTCGACGCCGTCGAGATCCACGGCGCCCACGGCTATCTGATCGACCAGTTCTTCTGGAGCGGCGTCAATGTGCGCGAGGATCGCTGGGGCGGCCCGACCATCGCCGAGCGGGCGCGCTTCGGCGCCGAGGTGGTCAAGGCGGTGCGCGAAGGCGTGGGCGACGACATCCCCGTCATCCTGCGCCTGTCGCAATGGAAGCAGCAGGACTTCGCCGCCCGCATCGCCGAGACGCCGGACCAGATGGTCGAATGGCTGACGCCGCTGTCGGACGCCGGGGTCGACGTCTTCCACTGTTCGCAGCGCCGCTTCTGGGAGCCGGAGTTCGAGGGATCGGACCTGAACTTCGCCGGCTGGGCCAAGAAGCTGATGAACAAGCCCACCATCACCGTCGGCTCGGTCGGCCTGGACGGCGAGTTCATCGCGGCCTTCGGCGGCGAAGGATCCAAGCCCGCATCCCTGGACGGCCTGCTGCGCCGGCTGGAGAACGAGGAGTTCGATCTGGTGGCTGTCGGCCGCGCCCTTCTGGCCGATCCGCACTGGGTGCAGAAGATCCGCGACGGGCGCACCGACGAGCTGCGCAACTTCGAGCGCTCGGACCTGATGACCCTGTCGTGACGCGATTGGTCGAGTCGGTCCGTCTCTGCGGAGGTCAGGCCGGCTCGACGATCACGGCCGTGCCGTAGCACAGCACCTCGGTCACGCCGGGCATGATCTCGGTGGCGTCGTAGCGGACGGCCAGGATGGCGTTGGCGCCGTGTTCCTGGGCATGTTTGACCAGTTCGTCATAGGCTTCCTGACGTCCGGCCTCAGCCAGTTTCACATAGGCGCCGACACGTCCGCCCAGCATCGACTGGACCCCGCCTATGGCGTCGGAAATGGCGTTGCGGGACCGCACCGTCACGCCGCGCGCCAGGCCGATATGGCGGGTGACGCGGAAACCGGGCAGGTCGTTGGTGGTCGTGACGTACATGGACTTCTCCTAGCGACGTTCCAGCACACGGAAGGTGAAGGCATGGTCATCCTTCTCGGCCGCCGCGTGGACTTCTGACGATACCTCGGTCCAGACCGTTTCGTCGAACGGTGGAAAGACCGCGTCTCCTTCGGGGGCGGCGTCCACCTCGGTGATATAGAGGCGACGCGCGCGGGGCAGGGCGGCGGCGAACAGGGCGGTGCCGCCGATGACGCAGATCTCGTCCACGCCGTCCTCCTCGGCCGTCTCCCGCGCGATCTCGATCGCCTCATCCAGGGTGGCGCAGACCAGGGCGCCCTTGGACATGCCGTCGGCCTCGTAGGATTCGTCCTTGGTCAGCACCAGGTTCAGCCGGCCGGGCAGGGGTCTCAGCGGCAGGCTCTCCCAGGTCTTGCGTCCCATCAGGCAGGGCTTGCCCACGGTGATGGCCTTGAACCGCTGCAGGTCCGAGCGCAGCCGCCACGGCAGGTCGCCGTCGCGGCCGATGACGCCGTTGCGTCCGCGCGCGACGACCAGGGAGATCAGGGGAATGCTCATGGCGTGTCTTCCGTCTGGGGTTCGAGCCATTTGAGCCATTTGCGCCGCATGGCCGTTTCCAGATCAACGCCTGCGCCCGCGCAATAGATCAGCAGCATGCCCAGAACGTCGGCCGCTTCGTCGCTCAAGGCGTTAGCGTCGGGCGTTCCGCGCGCCCGTCCGGATAGACGCAGATGCTCGGCCGTCAGTTCGCCCAGCTCTTCCTGGAGCTTCAACAGAGCCCAGTCGCGATCGCGGTCGATCTGGTGTTCGGCGGCGTAGATGTCGGAGATGCGCAGGACGTCGGCCTGCAAAGATCTGAGGTCCATCAGACGGCTACGGCCGCCTTGATGTGCGGCCAGGCTTCGTAAGCCTCAAGCGTGAAGTCCGACAGTTCGAAGGCGAACAGGTCGGTCTTGGGCGCGATGCGCATGACCGGCAGGGGCAGGGGCTCGCGCGTCAGCTGAAGCTCGGCCTGCTCGAGGTGGTTCAGATACAGATGAGCGTCGCCGAAGGTATGGACGAAGTCGCCGGGCTCCAGCCCCACGACCTGGGCCAGCATCATCGTCAGCAGGGCGTAGGAGGCGATATTGAACGGCACGCCCAGGAAGACGTCGGCGCTGCGCTGATACAGCTGGCAGCTCAGTTTTCCGTCTGCGACGAAGAACTGGAACAGGCAGTGGCAGGGCGGCAGGGCCATGTCGTCGACGTCGGCCGGGTTCCAGGCCGTGACGATGTGGCGGCGGCTGTTGGGGTTGGTCTTCAGGCCGTGGACCAGTTTCTCGATCTGGTCGATGACGCGGCCGTCGGGCGCGGTCCACGACCGCCACTGCTTGCCGTAGACCGGGCCCAGTTCGCCCTCGGCGTCGGCCCATTCGTCCCAGATGCGGACGCCGTTGTCCTTGAGCCAGCCGATATTGGTCTCGCCGCGCAGGAACCACAGCAGTTCGACGATGATCGATCGCAGGTGCAGCTTCTTGGTCGTCAGGACCGGGAAGCCCTTGGACAGGTCGAACCGCATCTGACGGCCAAAGACGCCCAGGGTGCCGGTGCCGGTGCGGTCGTCGCGGCGCACGCCATTGTCCAGAATGTCGCGCAGCAGGTTCAGATACTGCCGCTCCGGATGGTCGGCGGGCGCGGCCGCGCTGCGCGCCTGGAGGTCGGCTTGGATCATCTGAACGGTCATGACCTCAAACTGCCCCAGAATTCGATTCGTGACCGGGCAAATCGGTTGCGGCGGTCGGGCGTCCACAGGAATCGAATCGGTCGCTGGACGGCTTCAAATGTCGAACACCCTGCCGACGAAACCTGAGAACCGTTATCAATGAAGGTTTTAGGTCGTTTTGTCCATGTTCGGGACATGGACAAGCTTCGGTGTCGGGCGCAAAGAAAAGATAGAGATCGCCATAAGCGAAAGAACGAATATCGTGTTCGACTATAAGGCCGCCTTTGAAAACTCGGTGGAGCAGGTGCGCAGCGAAGGACGGTATCGCGTCTTCGCCGACCTGAAGCGCGTTCGCGGGCAATTCCCGCAGGCTGTGCGCCGCCGCGAGGACGGGTCCGAACAGGACGTCGTCATCTGGTGCTCGAACGACTATCTGGGCATGGGCCAGCACCCGGTCGTGCTGAAGGCCATGCAGGACGAGATCGACGCCGTGGGCGCGGGCGCCGGCGGCACGCGCAATATCTCGGGCACGACGCGCTCGGCGGTGGATCTGGAGGCCGAGCTGGCCGACTGGCACCAGAAGGAGGCGGCGCTGCTGTTCACCTCGGGCTATGTCGGCAACGAGGCGACCCTGTCGACCCTGCAGAAGATCCTGCCCGGTCTGATCACCTTCTCGGACGCGCTGAACCACGCCTCGATGATCGCCGGCATCCGCCAGGGCGGAGGCGAGCGGCATATCTTCAAGCACAACGACCTGGCCCATCTGGAGGCCCTGCTGGCCGCCGCCCCGGCCGGGGCGCCCAAGCTGGTCGCTTTCGAGAGCGTCTATTCGATGGACGGCGACATCGCCGACCTGGCCGGGACCATCGCCCTGGCCAGGAAATACGGCGCCATGACCTATCTGGACGAGGTTCACGCGGTCGGCCTGTACGGCCAGACGGGCGCCGGCGTGGCCGAGCGTGACGGCGTGCTGGACCAGATCGACATCATCGAATGCACCCTGGGCAAGGCCATCGGGGTCATGGGCGGCTATATCGCGGCCGACGCCGTGATTATCGACGCGGTGCGCAGCTGGGCCTCGGGCTTCATCTTCACCACCAGCCTGCCGCCCGCCCTGACGGCGGGGGCCCTGGCGTCAGTGCGGCACCTGAAGACCCATCCCGAACTGCGCGAACAGCATCAGGAACGGGCGGCGACGCTGAAGGCGCGGTTCGCCGCCGCCGGGATTCCGGTGATGGACAGCGAAAGCCATATCGTGCCGGTGCACGTCGGCGATCCGGTCCACTGCAAGATGATCTCGGACATGCTGCTGGACGAGTACGGCGTCTATGTTCAGCCGATCAACTATCCGACCGTGCCCAAGGGGACCGAGCGGCTGCGCTTTACGCCCTCGCCGAACCACACGGACGAGATGATGGACCATGTCGTCCAGGCGATGGACCGCCTGTTCGCCCACTGCAATGTGGCGCGCCGGTCGGTGGCGGCCTGAGACAGACGTGGCGGACGACGACCTCGGCGAGGTGATCGTCGAGACCGTGCGCAACGGCCCCTATATCAAATGCTCGGCCATCCATGTGGCCACCGGCCGCGAGGTCAGCGCCATGGGACCGGTCAACGAGCCCAAGGCCGTCGAGCGCGTAGCGATCGCGAAGTTGAGGCGGGCGCTGGGGCTTTAGAAGGCTTGGGTCGGACACAAGATATTGTGGTTCGGCGCGCTGCGGCCTAGATAGGCGGCCTTCTCAGACGCGGGGATTCCGACGTGACCGCCTTCACCCATGACGCCTATTTCACCAAGACCCTGGCCGACGCCGATCCGGACGTCTTCAAGGCCATTCAGGGCGAGATGGGGCGGCAGAAGGAACAGATCGAACTGATCGCGTCGGAGAACATCGTCTCCCAGGCGGTGCTGGACGCGCAGGGCTCGGTTCTGACGAACAAATACGCCGAGGGCTATCCTGGTCGTCGCTATTACGGCGGCTGCGAATTCGTCGATGTGACCGAGGATCTGGCGCGCGAACGGGCCAAGAAACTGTTCGGCGCGGCCTTCGCCAATGTGCAGCCCCACTCGGGCGCCCAGGCCAACCAGGCGGTCTTCTTCACCCTGCTGCAGCCCGGAGACACATTCCTGGGCATGGACCTGGCCTGCGGCGGGCACCTGACGCACGGGTCGCCGGCGAACCAGTCGGGCAAGTGGTTCCGGCCCGTGACCTACAAGGTCCGCGAAGACACCCATCTGATCGACTATGACCATGTGGCGGAGATGGCGCAGAAGGAGAAGCCGAAGCTGATCCTGGCCGGCGCCAGCGCCTATAGCCGCCACATCGACTTCAAGCGGTTCCGCGAGATCGCCGACAGCGTCGGCGCCTATCTGATGGTGGACATGGCCCACTACGCCGGCCTGGTCGCCGGCGGCGCCTATCCCGATCCGATCCCGCACGCCCATGTCGTGACCACGACGACGCACAAGACCCTGCGCGGTCCGCGCGGCGGCATGATCCTGTCCAACGACGTCGAGCTGGGCAAGAAGATCAACTCGGCCGTCTTCCCCGGCCTGCAGGGCGGGCCGCTGGAGCATGTGATCGCGGCCAAGGCCGTGGCCTTCGGCGAGGCGCTGCAGCCCGAGTTCAAACTGTACGCCCATCAGGTGGTCAAGAACGCCCAGGCCCTGGCCGGCGTCCTGGTCGAGCGCGGCCTGGCCATCGTCTCGGGCGGCACCGACAGCCACCTGGCCCTGGTCGATCTGCGGCCCAAGGGCGTGACCGGCAAGGCGACCGAGCACGAGCTCGAGAAGGCGCTGATGACCTGCAACAAGAACGGCGTGCCGTTCGACACCGCCCCCTTCACCGTCACCTCGGGCGTTCGCCTAGGCACGCCGGCGGGCACGACGCGCGGCTTCGGCGAGGACGAGTTCAAGCAGATCGGCCACTGGATCGCCGACGTCGTCTCGTCGATGAACGGCGGCGATGAAGCCGATCCGGCCGTGGTCGCGGGCGTGGCGGCCCAGGTGCGGGAGCTGACCAACCGCTTCCCCATCTACCGATGATCTGACCGATGAAGTGCCCCTTCTGCGGTCATCAGGACACCCAGGTTAAGGACAGCCGGCCGTCGGACGACGGCTCGGCGATCCGACGCCGTCGATCCTGTCCGAACTGCAACGGGCGCTTCACCACCTTCGAACGGGTGCAACTGCGCGAACTGGTGATCCTGAAGCGCAACGGGCGGCGCACGCCGTTCGACCGCGACAAGCTGGAGCGGTCGCTGGGCGTGGCCCTGCGCAAACGGCCGGTCCAGCCCGAACAGGTCGAGCAGATGGTCAACCGGATCGTGCGCCAGCTGGAGAGCCTGGGCGAGACCGAGGTGCCGTCGAGCACGGTCGGGGACTTCATCATGAAGGCCCTGAAGGGCGTGGATGAGGTGGCCTATGTCCGCTACGCCTCGGTCTACAAGGACTTCCGCCATACCGGCGATTTCGCCAAATTCCTGGGCGCGGAAGGTTTTGCCGATGGGGGCTTCGACGAGCCCTCCGACAAGGCCTGATGCGCGTCACCCTGAAGCTGGCCACGTCGCTGGACGGGCGTATCGCCACGGCCACGGGCGAAAGCCGGTGGATCACCGGCGAGGCGGCGCGGCTGGAAGGCCATCGGCTGCGCGCCGGCCATGACGCCATTCTGGTGGGCGTCGAGACGGTGCTGAAGGACGACCCCGAACTGACCGCGCGTCTGCCGGGGCGCAGCGTGGACCAGCCGCTGCGGGTGGTCCTGGACAGTCGGCTGCGCACGCCGACGACGGCGAAACTGGCGGGCGAGAACACCCTGATCCTGACGACGGCCGAGCCGAAGCCCGTCGGCGCAGCCCAGGTGCGGCGGGTCGAGGCCGAGGACGAGGACGAGCGGCCGGCGATCCCGGCGGTGCTGAAGGCGTTGAAGGCGGCGGGCGTGGACTCGGTGCTGATCGAGGGCGGGGGGCAGGTCGCGGCCGCCTTCCTGCGCGCGGGGGCTGTGGACCGGCTGGAGTG
>NZ_JMQR01000008.1:0-51113 GCF_000698025.1 Brevundimonas sp. EAKA
GCGTTTTATTAGAATCCAAATGATTTGCGTGAATATTTTCGTGATTTTGGTCGTATGGTTCTTGCTGCCGAGGGTAGTGGGGCTAAGGATTCACACGCCGATTGTTTTTTTTTTTCAAGCGGAAGAGGGCATGCGAGATGCTCAGGAGTCCCGTGGGCTCGGAGATGTGTAAAAGAGACACCCCCCGGGCCCGCCCCCTGCCGCCCTTGCGCTCGCATCCCATGACGAAGGCCCGCCGCGACGATGTCGCGACGGGCCTCGTCGTCTTCACGCCTGGATCAGGCGGCGTCGTCGAGCGCCGCCTCGCCTTCAGCGGTGACCTCGAAGGCGCCGACGCCGTCGTCAGCATCGCCTTCGCTCTCTTCCGCCGTATCGCTCTCCGGACCGTCAGCGTCCGACGCCGCGACCTCGTCGACGTCGGGCGGTGTGGTCCAGGACAGGCTGGCCGGCGCCCATCCCTTCTCGGCCGCATTCTCCTCGACCCAGGGGATCAGATCGGCCTTCTTCAGCAGGGCCGCTCTCACATCGGCCCGGTCCATCTCTTCCAGCATCTTCAGCAGCAGGGTTTTGGAATGCGGCTTCAGGAACTCGGCGTCCGGGGTCCAGTGCAGACTGATGTCCGCGCCGCAAAGCTCGGCGAGTTCAGCGGCTTCGGCCCGGGCCGACTTGCGGATCAGTGTGGTCCGCTCCTCCCGAACATCCAGGGAGAGGGCGGTGAGCTCGGCCAGCAAACCCATCTTGTCGCCATGGGCGAGACCATGCACCCAGGCGATCACCGTCTGGCCCGACGCCTCCCACGCGGCGCGTCGATCGTCGAGCCTCTGGCGGACCTCGCCGTCCAACGCCTCGATGACGCGACCGCCGGTCGGCTTGAAGGCGGACGCGGTCAGGGCGAGGGCGGACTCGGACCTCTGGCCGGAGGTCCTGACGGCCAGCTGATTGAACAGGCGGGCGATCAGCGCCGTGAAGGCGACGCCGGGATCGTCGGCGAGGGCGCGGATCAGACCGCGGGTGGCCACGTCGGTGCGCACGGCGTGAAGGGCGTGGTTGACGCCCTCGGTCTCGGGTTCCGGCGTATCGACCTCGGGCGGCCGGTAGACGGGAGCGGCAGCGATGCCCCCCGCGGAGGCGGGCGCCTCATCGTCGGTCTCGTCCTCGACTTCCGGTTCCACGGGCGTGAAGCACCGGACTTCGATCCCGGTGCGTAGTGCAGGACGCAGGACCAGGGTCGTGGCTGCCCGGCCGCTCCATCCCGCCTGATCCATGGCCAGGCGGTCGCGGATCATGACGTCGAGCGCGGCGTCCACCGCCTCGGCGTCGGTCGTCTCCGTCAGGACCGCCTCGACCCCTTCGACGGCGGCGTTGAAGGCGTCTCGCTTGTCGCGGTAGGCCGCCATCTCCGTGGCCGGAAGCATGCCGCCGTAGACGTAACCGGCGGCTTCCAGATCGTCCGGCAGGTCCGGTTCGGGGCCCGCCGTGACGTGGACCGCCAGGCCCTCGGCCTCGTAGATCAGGGCGATCTCCCGTGCACGTCGGGTCCAGGCCTCCGTGAGAATGGCCGGGTCCAGCAGCACCGGCGGCAGCTCGCCGAACAGATCGGTCTCGGAGCGGCCGCCGGCCTCGGCGTATCGCTCCGGGCCGATGAGGGCGCAGCGAGGGTCGCGCGCGGTGACGCGAGCCTCGTCGAGCTTTTCGGTCACGCGCCAATCCTGGAAACCGTGACCGTCGAGGGTCATCCGGGCCAGCTCCGCCTGCTCGTCGGGGTCGGAGAGCCTGGCGAGCAGGCGCGCCTGGCGCAGGTTCAGCCGGCCGAGCCGCAGCGCCTGCAGCGCGACATCCGGCAGGGCGGCAAGGGCCGCGAGACGTTTGATGTCGATTTCCGCGTATCCCAGCGCCTTGGCGATCGTGGGCACGCCGAGCTTGCGTTTCAGCATCCGGCCGATCGCCGCGATGATGTCGGCGACATGGACCGGCACGGCCGTGTTGGTGAGCAGGACGGCCGCGGCCTGGCGGGCGGGATCCGTCTCGACGAAGACATCGACGAGGAAGCTGTCGTCGATACGTCCCTGTTCGACCAGAAGACGAAGCGCCAGCAAGCGCCGCCTGCCGTCGAGCGCCATGTTGGCGGCTTCCTTCTTTCGACCGGGCCGGACGGTCAGGGGCTGCAGCTGACCGGCGGCGAACAGAGTCTCGGCAAGCAGCGGAATGTCATCGTCGGAGGGCTCGCCGAAGCGAAGGTTCTCCGGGGCGATGTCGAGATCACGGAGATGGACCAGCGGGCGGTTACGGGTCGACGCGACCTGGAAGGGGGTGGCGACGACGGCGACGGCGGTGGAACGGGACATGAGGGCTCTCCTGCCGTAGGCGAGGTCCATCCCCGCCTTTACGGCGCCCGTCCGCGCCCTTCCTTTCCCGCTTTCTGATGGTCTCGAGCGGCCTCGTTCCAGTCGCCGAACGGGGCTGGGGGAAAGGCGACGATCGCTTCCACGCCATCGCGCTCGAGCCGCCTGGCCAGCCGCATCGCGGCGATCTCCCCGGCTTCGCCCCGGTCTCCGGCGATTAGAACCGTCGAAACATGGTGGGGTGCATGCCACCGCGAGAGGTTTCCGGCTGACATGAGCGCCCAGCCCGGCAGGTCGAAGCGGACCATGGCGGACAGGGTGGTGACGACGCCTTCGGCCACCAGCATCCGCGCCGCCGCGGGACGCAGCCGTACGGCCGATCCCGGCGGGACTTGGCCCACGGTCTTGCGGGGAACGCTCAGACCCGATGCGACCTGCCCGTTGGTCGCGAGATAGGTGAGCTCGACGGCCGTGAGATCCCCCGAGGGCGACCGGATCCCGGTCATCATCGCGCGTCCGACGCGCCGCCCCGGCCGGTAGACCGAGAGGGGCGCGCGGGGATGTTCGAGCAGGTCGTCGAGGTCTTCCCGCCAAGCGACGCCGCGCACGGCGAGGTGACGTGCGACCACGCCGGTCCGGGCGGGCCTTACCCCATCCTGCCAGAGCGCACCCGCGACCGCCCGCCGTCGGGGGTGGTCGATCACGGGCCTGTCCGGCGTGTCCGCGACACCCATGAGCCGACCGCCGTGATCGACCAGTCCGCGACGCCGCAGGTCGTCGCGCACCTCCCGCCAATCGGCCGCGCCGAAGGTGTGGATGACGACACGGCCGCCATCGAGCAGGAGCGAGACGGAACGGTCCGCCTTCCCATGGCCGGGCGCCGGCACATTGGCGCGCAAGCCGTTCTGGTAGAGGTCTCCGCCGAGGATCGCCACGATCTGGCGCAGGCTCACCGGAAGTGCCCGAGGGTGCGCAGGCTGGCCGTACCGTCCCTCCCGACGACCAGATGATCGTGAACCTGGATGTCGAAGACCTTGGCGGCGTCGACGATCTTCCGCGTCATCTCGATGTCGGCGCGGGACGGCTCGGGATCGCCCGAAGGGTGATTGTGCACGAGGATGATGGACGCGGCCGACCCCTCCAGCGCCCGCCGCACGACCTCGCGCGGATAGACGGGGGCATGGTCGATCGTGCCCTGGGCGACCAGTTCGTCGCTCAGGAGCCGGTTGCGCTTGTCGAGGAACAGGGCCCGGAACTGCTCGCGGGGTTCCTCGGCCAATGCGACCCGAACATAGGCGAGCAAGGCCGTCCAGCTGGTGATGACGGGCCGTCTCGAAGCCTCGGCGCGGACCAGCCGTTCGCTGAGCACACGAAGCAGTTTCAGGTCGGTGAGAGCCGCTGGTCCCAGTCCGCTGGCGCGCGCCAGTTCCGGCACATCGGCGGAAGCAATGGCGGCGATGTCGCCGAACCGGTCGAACAGGGCGTCCACGGCGGGCATTGATGTCTGTCGCATGCTGCGGCCCAGCAGAAGCGCGAGGAGGGCGCGGTCGTCGAGGTTGGCGAGGGAACTCGTGTCGGGCGAACGCCCAGCCGCGGCGATCGCGGGTTCGAGGTCAGGAAGCGGGCGCATGGCGGTCTCCAGCAAGGCTCCCAAGCGGAGCATTCCCGGCCGCCCTTCCTTTCTTCCCGATCGCGCTTTTCGATCCGACCGGATCGGCCCAGGTTGATCCGATGAAATGGTGGCTCATCCTCCCGCTCCTCGCCGCGCCCGCGATCGCCCATGCCGATCCGTGCGAGGGGCGACTGCCAGATCGCGCCGGACAGGTTTTCTCGGGGCAAACCCGCTATGTCGGCGATGGCGACGGGCTCTGCGTCGGCGACAGCACGAACCCCTCCACCTGGATCGAGGTGAGGCTCGCGGACTTCAATGCCCCGGAGCTCAACGCACCGGGCGGACGCGCCGCCCGGGACCAGTTGCGCCGTCTGGTGATGGGCCGACGCCTCGAATGCGTGGCGACGCGAGGACGTAGCGGCCGGGTGATCGTCTATGATCGGGTGATCGCGACCTGCCGGCTCGACGGTCGTCGTGTCGGCGACCTCCTGAGGGCCGCCGGGGTGCGCGAAGGCGGCAACTGACCCGTCACGGCTCGGAGACGAGCCGACAGCGAGAATATATTGCGGTCCGGCCGGATCGGGCAAAACGGCTCACCCGCGTGACACGCCTCTATATCGGCGTCGACGGCGCCCGAGGACCGGATTTGCGGCCAGAAAGTCGCCTCAAACGGCCCTCTCCCTCGAAGTCTCGATGGTCTTCGAACGGATGGTCGTCATGCCGCCAGCACGCCTCGCCGGTCTTGTCGCCGCACTACTAGTCGCGCTTCAGGCGTCCACCCAGACCTTCGCCTGGCTTTATCGCTATCATGTGACGCTGGGGCCGGCGCTCCGGCTGGACGAGACAGGCGTCTACTGGCCCTGGATGATCCTCGTCTGGCGCCAGAGGTTCGGGGCGGCGGAGGGGGACGCCTTCGCCCTGCCGCTCTCGGTCTTCATGCTCGTGATGGCCGCGGGCGCCGGGGGCCTGCTTCTGTTCGACGGCGGCGCCGTGAAGCGAACGCGCGGGTGGGGCGGCCTGGCGGAGGCTCGCCGTGCGGGCCTGAGGCACGACGCGGGGTGCGTCCTCGGGCGGTTGCAGGGCCGTCTTCTGGCGACGACCGACCTGCGCCCGACGCTCGTGACGGGCGGGACCCGCGCGGGCAAGGGACGGGGCCATGTCGTCCCCACCCTGTTGAGCTGGACCGACAGCGTCCTGGTCCATGATCCCAAGGGGGAGCTGTGGCGGGTGACCGCCGGTTGGCGCGCCCAGCACAGTCATGCGCTCTACTTCAACCCGCGAGACCCGGCGTCCGCGCGCTTCAATCCTCTGGCGGAGATCAGACCGGGGCCCCAGGAACTGGCGCAGGTCCAGCGGCTGGTCGCCATCCTCAGCGATCCGGGAGGCGCACGGGACGACGAGGCCATCTGGGACAAGGCGGCGTCCGAGATTCTCGAAGCCGTGATCCTGCACGTCCTCTACACGGCGCCGGACGCGGACAAGACGTTGTTGACGGTGAGAACGATCCTCGCCGATCTGGACGCCGCCGCCGACGTCATGGTCCGGACCCTTCATCGTCTGGGTCCCGAGGGCGTCCCCGAGGTCCATCCGTTCATCTCCACGGCGGTGAAGGGCTACGCGGCGATGCACGACCGCTTTCGCACCTCGGTGCAGGGCACGGCGCGCAGCTATCTCAAATGGCTGGCCGGCGACGATCTGGTTCGGGCGATGTCGGCATCGGATTTCGCGCTCGGCGATCTGATGTGCGCCGAGGCGCCGGTCTCCCTCTATGTGCAGGTCGCTCCGGCCGACGCCGTCGCCTTGCGACCGGTGATCCGGCTTCTCTTCTACGCGGCGGCCCAGGCCCTGACCGCCGCAGAGCACGCCGACGACGCGGGCCGCGAGAAGCGCCGGCGCCTTTTGATGCTCATGGACGAGTTCCCGCTGCTGGGCCGACTGGCCTTCTTCGAGAAGTCCCTGCGCCTGATGAGCGGCTACGGCATCAAGACAATGTTCGTCGCCCAGTCCCTTGACGATATCGTCGAGACCTACGGCGCCAACAACACCATTCTCGACAACCTCCATATCTACACGGCCTTCAGCGCGCTCGATCCTCTGACCCAGGACAAGGTGTCGAAGCTGACGGGGTCCGTGCTGGAGACCCGGACCAGCCGCAGTTCGCCGGCGGGGCTGGCGGCTGGCCGCAGCTCGGTGTCCCGGTCGCAGATCGAGCGGCCGCTGCTGGAGCCGGGCGAGATCCGCGCCCTTCCGGACGACATCCAGCTGGTGTTCGCCGCCGGCGCCCGACCGCTGCGGACGACCAAGCTTCTCTATGACGTCCGCGAACCGTTTCGGACCCGGGCGCGCGACCACGCGCCTGACCAAGAAGAACGGCTAGATGCGCCGCCCGGAACTCCGCACCCATGGGCCGGTCGCCGCAGTCTGGGCGAGGATGCAGAGGCGTCTCTGCCGCTGTTCAAGGAAGTGGCCGCAGCGATGGACGACAAGAAGGTCGCAGCGCGTGTGGCCGATATCTACGGGCGGGTGGCGCAGGAGATGGCCGCGCAGGATGCGGCGTTCGATCATTTGCGAGGTCTAGGCGATGGCTAGGAAAGAAGCGGCGAGCGCCCGCGTTCAGGTTTATCTGACCGATCCTAAGATCGTATCCGGTCTCAATCGGGAGGCGCGCAGCGGCAAGATGCCGCTCAGTCAGGCGGCGGGCCGGGCCATCGCCCGTGGCCTGCAGAAGAGTCCCCAGGCTGATCCCGAGGATCGTCTGCTGCAGCTCGAACGGTCGCTTCGCGACCATATGCGATCCACGGCTCGCGACATGCAGATCGTCCAGGAATTGCTGATCGAGGTGGCCCGCGCCTTCTTCGTCCGGCTCCCCGACGCGATCGTCGACGAGGACCCCACGGTCCAGGCGGCCGTCGATCGTCGTATCGAACGACTCCTGGACGCCACGGCCGCCCGCATTGTCGCCGGACGGACTGAACGTCCCGTGCCCGACGAAGGCCGGGCGTTCGGCCAGGCCAACTGATGGCGGTCCATCCGATCATCGCCGAGCGCAAGCTCGAGGCGCTGCGCCATGCATTGGGCGACACCATTCTGGCGGCCCTGGTCGAGCCGGCGGTCGTCGAGATCCTCGTTAATCCCGATGGCCGTCTGATCCTCGACCGCAGCGGCGAAGGGCGTCGGGATACAGGCGCGACGCTGTCGGCGGAGTCGCGGGAGCGCGTCATTCGTCTGATCGCAGACTATGTCGGCGAGACCGTAACGCGCGACGATCCCCGGCTCGCTGGAGTCCTGCCTGGGACAGGTGAACGGTTTCAGGGCATGCTGCCGCCGGTCACGAGCGCGCCTGCGTTTTCGATCCGCAAACGACCTTCTGTAATCTGGAGTCTCGAAGACTATGTCCGCGACGGCGCCATGACCGATCAGCAGGCGGTCGTGCTGCGTGGCGCTGCGGAGCAGCGACTCAACATCCTCATCTCGGGAGGCACCGGATCCGGCAAGACCACCCTCGCCAACGCCGTTCTTGCGGAGCCGGCCTTCGCCCGGGATCGAGTCTTTCTCGTTGAAGATACGCCAGAGCTTCAGTGTTCAGCCTGGGACACTGTGTCGGTGTTGACCCGCCGACAGCCGATCCCGATCGGTGTGGTCGATCTGGTTCGTGACGCGCTGCGGATGCGACCCGATCGGATCGTCGTCGGTGAAATGCGCGACGGGGCGGCAGCGCTGGAGACCTTGAAGAGCTGGAACACGGGCCATCCCGGCGGACTGTCGACCCTTCACGCCAACTCGGCCGACGATGTTCTGCGTAGAATCGAAGACCTGATTGCCGAAGTTTCGTCGCGTAAGCCGAGCCGGGCGATCGCTCAGGCGGTCGATCGAATTGTCCACATCCGGCGGACCGCCGCCGGACGGCAGGTCGAAGCTGTGCTCGGGGTCGAGCCCGCAGGCGACGACGGCTACGCGATCAGCGTCCTGGCCTGATTTTGGTCGAACGTATTCGGCGGGGCCGATCACCTTGCCGTCGGCGAGGGCGACAGCGTGGTCGGCCGACAAATAGTCCAGCAGCGCCAAGCGACATGGGCACCGATTCGGCCGGCGCTAGAACAAGGGCGACAGGCAGCAGCCAAGGTTGGGTCCTCACGCCACTTCTTCGGGTCTAGCTCGCGTAACCAGACCGGCCGCATCGCTTCGGAACGGAGATAGAGTCTGTGGGCCCTGCAGATTCAAGGACATGACTCAGCGCTCTGAATCTCCTTACCACCGATCCTGTTCTGACGAACGATGAGTTGGCCGCAGGGTGTGATCCTACGACGAGAGGCCTTGGTGCTCATCCGCTCGTCTTTACCGGGGAGAGGGAACTCAAGCCGCGCCGGTGAGCCTCCTTTTCGGCGTGGACACCAGATCCCAGATCGACACAGCGATCATCAACGTCAGCCCTGGGTAAAGGAGCCAAGCCGTGGGCCAGCCAAAGCTCGCCATCAGCAAGGCGGCGGCCAATACCAGCAGAGGTCCGACCATGCCTAGGGTCATTCTCGACCATCGCCGATGGCGCATGCCGCCGGCCACATTGGCGGCCAACGCGATGACCGCGAACAGAGGGAGCAGGTAGCGGATGAAGACCCCTTCATACTGACTCAAGAAGCCTAGACCCAAGGCTGCAGCCAAGCTGCCGAGTGCGGGAAAACACGCCGCACAGCCCATAGCCGCGACAATCGCGCCGACTACGCCCGCCTTGTCAGCTGCGCGGGTGATGGGTTTTTGGTCCGGCATGATTTTCCTCGGTGAGCTGGATACGGCGATCTGACCCCAGCAAGGGTTGAGCGCGCTGGTGTCGACCGTCTCGGACAACAGAGTAGGGTCTGTAGTCCCTACAGATACAAGAGCGTTCTCGTCTTTGCAGAATCCGTCGAGTCGACTGCGTGACGTGGTGAGGCGAGGCTCACCGTCACGGAACAGCGCCAGAGATCAACGGCCAGAACCCTGGATGAGGCGGGATACAAAGTCCGATCCTGAAAGCTGCGGGCGGGCAGGGGCCGTTCACCGCGCCGGCCGGCTCCCGGCCTCGGAATCAAACAGGGCTTCCAGGATCGGGCAATCCGGCGTGGTGCCATCGGCGCAGCGCGAGACCATCTCGACGAGCACCTCTTCCATCTTCCTCAGGGCAACCAGCTTGGAGCGGACGTCGCCCAGATGGGCGGCGGCGACCACGCGTGCCTCCGCGCACGGAAGATCGCGCTGCTCGGCCAGTTCGAGCAAATCCCTTATTTCATTCAGCGTGAACCCAAGCTCCCGGGCCCGGCGCACGAAATTGAGCCGGAGCAGATGGCCGCGGCCATAGAGGCGGTGTCCACCCCTGCTGCGAGCAGGCGCGGGCATCAGGCCGATCTTCTCGTAATAGCGCACGGTTTCGATGTTGACCCCGGTCCGCCGGGACAACTCGCCAATAGGAAGCTGTGGGGCCGTATCCCGCAGGGCCGATTTGTCCATAAAGCGTTTTACCCCTTGTATCTGTAGTGACTACAGACCCTACCTAGTGTGTATCGACCCGTGAAGACGTGAGAGTGTCAATGGCAGACGGCAAGCAAGAACTCGGCGGACATTTGGCGCGCAACGACAAACCCAACGCTCGCAGGTGGCTTGCCGTCGGAGGACTTGTCGCCGCGATCGGCGCGACTTCCTGCTGTGTATTGCCCCTGACCTTGTTCGCGCTCGGAATCAGCGGAGCATGGATCGGCAACGTCACGGCGTTGGCCCCCTACCACCTTTATTTCGTGGCCGCCGCCGTGGTCTTCGTGAGCCTCGGCTTCTACCGGGTCTACCGTCAGCCGCGGGCCCTCTGCGCCGAAGAGGTGAACTGCGCCCGGCCTCCCTCGACCCGCCTCGTCAAGATCGCGCTCTGGACGGCGACCCTGCTTGTCGTCCTCGCTCTGGCATTTCCCTATGTCGCGCCGCTGCTGATCGGCGCCTGATTTTTTCTTGGAGACTACGATCATGAGCCTTTCAATCCGCACCGCCCTCGTTTTCGCGGCGGCTCTCACAACCGCCGATGCCGCCAAGGCCGCCGAACGCACGGTGAGGCTCGACGTTAGCAATGTGTCCTGCGGGACGTGCGCTCCCATCGTCCGTCGGACCATCTCGCGCGTGCCCGGCGTTGCGGCGGTGACCGTCACCGTGACCCCGGGCGGGACTGGACAGGCCGTGGCGATGGTGACCTATGATGACGCCCGGGTGACGCCTGCCGCCCTTGCGCTCGCATCGACCAGGGCCGGCTATCCCGCGCGTGTTCAGGCGGGCCGATAGAGGCTGCCGGCATCCGGTCGTGACGCCTCGAGGCTAACATTCGATCAGGTTTCCCGCGGTCAGTCTCCGCGTCAGCAGACGATCGTGATGACATCCAGCTCGCGCCGCTATCCGACGAAGGCCGGGCCTGTCGGGTTTGAAGCCGCCTTGTTAGCGGCAGAGTCTATTTAGAAGGATCCGGACCGAATGAGTGATTGTTGCACGCCCTCACGAGATATCGCCAAGACCTACGATCTCGTCGTGGTGGGGGCGGGATCGGCCGGATTTTCGGCCGCCATCACGGCGGCGGAACAGGGCGCTCGGGTCGCGCTCGTCGGAGACGGAACGATAGGCGGAACTTGCGTCAACGTCGGATGCGTACCGTCCAAGGCCATGATCCGGGCGGTCGAACCCCTACACCAGGCCCGGGCCGCGAGCCGCTTCGACGGCGTCCGGGCATCGGCCGCCATCGCTGAGTGGTCCGAGACGGTTCGCCAGAAGGACAGACTGGTCGACGACCTTCGCCAGGCCAAGTACGAGAACGTGCTGCAGGGCTATGACGCCATCACCTACCACGCTGGCGCGGCGAGACTCATCGAGGGCGGCGTGGAAGTCGGAGGCGTCCGGCTGACTGCGGATAAGGTGATCATCGCGACAGGTTCCCGTCCAGGGGTTCCAGCGATCTCCGGCATCGAGTCCGTGCCCTACCTGACCAGTACGACCGCGCTCGAACTGGAGTCCCTGCCCCGATCGATGCTGGTTATCGGCGGCGGCTATATCGGCGCGGAACTGGCCCAGATGTTCAGCCGGGCGGGCGTCCGCGTCACCATCGCCTGCCGCTCCCGGCTATTGCCTGAGGGCGAACCCGAAATCAGCGAGGCGCTGCAACGCTATCTCACCGAAGAGGGTGTCAAGGTCGTGGCGGGGGCCGTATACGGGGCCATCAACTCGTCCGGCGAGGAGGTGACGCTCACCTTCACGCAGTCCGGCAGCCCCGGGGCGATCACCGCGGAGCGTGTTCTGAACGCGACGGGCCGGGTTCCTAACTCCGAGGGGATGGGGCTATCCGAGATGGGCGTTCAGATGTCCCCAACGGGAGGCATCGTTATCGACGACCGGATGCGCACGACGCGCGCGGGCGTCTACGCCGCGGGCGATGTCACCGGGAGCGACCAATTCGTCTATATGGCCGCCTACGGCGCGCGACTGGCCGCTAGGAACGCCCTGAACGGCGATACTCAAGTCTACGACAATCGCGCAATGCCGGCGGTCGTCTTCACCGATCCGCAGGTGGCGACGGTGGGACTGACGGAAGCTGCGGCCCTCGCGGCTGGTCACGATGTCCAGACCTCGATGATCACCTTGGACCATGTCCCTCGCGCGCTCGCAGCCAGGGACACGCGTGGACTCATCAAGCTGGTGGCGGATCGCAGCACGCGGCAACTCCTCGGCGCGCATATTCTAGCGCCGGAAGGGGCCGACAGCATCCAGACCGCAGCGGTGGCGATCAAATGCGGAATGACGGTGGAGCAGTTGGCCGACACGATCTTCCCCTATCTTACGACCGTCGAGGGCCTGAAGCTGGCCGCACTGACATTCAACAAGGACGTCAGCAAACTCTCTTGCTGCGCCGGTTGAGGGCACGACCGGACGCTTTCGATTTCGCCATCTGTCGGGTTGGGGAAGCCAGTCGTCCAAATTTTCCTCTGAACACCGCGCCGCACGATCATCCATTGATCGATTAGATGCCCACATCTGGCGCGCCCTGACCGGGCGGAAGGTCCAGGCTGTGGTCGGCGTCGAGCCGTTGGGTGACGACGGCTACGCAATCAGCGTCTTGGCTTGAGGCCAATCCTTCACCTGAAATTGAGGCGGCGTCGTTTGGCAACGAGCGCTGTCGGGCACGAAACGCAAGTCGTGGGAAGTCGCCATCGAGGTCGGGGCGACTTTTGGACCACAAGTCATCACAAGTCATATTTTGAGTCTTTTCGAGTTGTCTGACAGTCGTTTGCAAGTCGCGTAAAATAATCGATCCACACAGTTGACAACCTGTGGATAGATTTGCTTGCAATGTGATGCATCGCGCTGAGACGCGCTGAACACAGGAAGCAAGACATGCGTGGAAGACTTGGGCGCCGCCTGTTCGGCGCGATGATGACGTGCGGCCTGATGATGGCCCGGCCGGCCCTGGCCGGAGGTTCAGGGATGCCCTGGGAAGGGCCGCTCCAGCAGGTGGTCCAGTCCATCACCGGGCCCGTGGTCCAGGCCGCAGCGGTCGTTGCGGTGGTCGTCTTCGGCGCCGGGATCGCGATGAGCGAGAACGGTTCCTCGATGCGGCGCGGTCTGGGCATCATGTTCGGCCTTTGCATCGCCTTCGCGGCCTCGACCTTCTTCCTCGACTTCTTCGGCTTCGCCGGCGGGGCGGAGATCGGATGATGGCCGGCTCCCTCCAAGACGGCCGACCGGAGGGCTGGGACCTTCCGGTCGCCCAGGCCCTGACCGAGCCCGTCCTCATGGCCGGGATGCCGAGAGACTACGCCATCGCCATGGGCACGATCGCCGTGGTGCTCGGCCTCGCACTGCGGATCTGGTGGCTCGGCCTCCTGTGGTGGGCCGTCGCCCATGCGATCGGCCTGTGGGCGGCCAGGGCGGACCGCCGGTTCTTCGACGTGCTCCGGCGACACCTCGCCCTGCCTGGCCATCTGGACGCGTGAGGGGCCGATGCGCTTTCTCGAAGAACATCGCAGACGCCCGGCGGCCTTGGCCGACCACCTGCCCTGGGCCGCCTTGGTCGCGCCGGGCGTGGTCCTCAACAAGGACGGCTCGTTCACGACGGCTTTTCGGTTCCGGGGACCGGACCTGGAATCCTCGACCGAAGACGAGCTGATGGCCGTCCGGGCGCGTCTGAACAATGCGCTCAAGCGGCTCGGGACGGGCTGGTGCCTGCATATGGAGGCGCGCCGCCGCGAGGCCGCCCCCTATCCGGAGAGCGCGTTCGACCTGGATGTCGCCTGGCTTCTCGACGAGGAACGTCGGAGCCGCTTCGAGGCCGGCGACCCGGCCTTCGAGACGGATTTTCGTCTGGCCCTGACCTGGCTGCCGCCGGCCGACGAGACGCGGAGAATGGAGCGCTGGCTGTTCGACGGCCTGGCCAAGGGCGGCGCGGACTGGCGCCAGGCCGTGGCGGTCTTCACCCGCGAGGCGGCGACCACGCTCGACCTCCTGTCGGACGCCCTTCCCGAGATCGACCCGCTAGACGACACCGACCTGCTGACCTGGTTGCACGACTGCGTGTCGCCCAGGACCTTCCCGGTCGCCGCGCCGGATTCGCCGATGTATCTGGACGCCTGGCTGGCGGACGCCGACCTCTCGGGCGGGATCGCCCCACGCCTCGGCGATCGCTGGCTCAAGGTCGTGTCCGTGCGGGGTTTGCCATCGGTCACCCGGCCCGGGTTGCTCGACGCGCTGGGCGCCCTTCCTTTTCCCTACCGTTGGACGGCCCGCTGGATCGGTCTCGACAAGCCGGAGGCCGAGCGCGAGATCGTCAAGCTGAGGAAGCGCTGGTTCGCCAAACGCAAGGGTGTCGGTGTTCTCCTGCGTGAAGCCATCACCAAGGAGGAGGTGCCGCTCCTCGATACCGACGCGGCCTCCAAGACCGAGGAGTGCGATGGGGCGCTCGCTGCCCTGGGGGCCGAGGCCTGCGCTTTCGGCTATCTCACCCTCACGGTAACGGTGCTGGATGCGACGGAAGAGGGCGCTGCCGCCAAGGCGCGAGCCGTCGAGGCGGCCTTGAACGCCCAAGGTTTGCTGGCCCGGATTGAGGATTTGAACGCCGTTGAGGCCTGGCTTGGCTCACTGCCCGGCGAGCCCTATGCTGACGTCCGCCGGCCGCTCGTCTCGACGCTGAACCTGGCCGATCTGCTGCCGGTATCGGCGGTCTGGGCCGGCCCGTCCGTGGACCTCAATCTGGACGGCCCACCGCTGGCGACGGCCCGGACGACGGGATCCACACCTTTCCGGCTGGTGCTCCACGTTGGCGATGTCGGCCACGCCATGGTCGTCGGACCCACGGGCTCGGGCAAGAGCGCGCTTCTGTCCTTCCTGGCCCTGCAGTGGTTCCGCTACCCCGAAGCGCGGGTGGTGTTCTTCGACAAGGGCCGATCGGCGCGGGCCGCGACACTCGCTGCCGGCGGTTGCTGGCGTGCACTGGAGCCCGGCGCGCGGTTCTCGCTGCAGCCTCTGGCGCGCATCGACCAGGAGATCGAACGGGCCTGGGCGTCGGAATGGATCGCAGAGACCGTCCGGCTCGCGGGGCTGGAGCCTGTTCCAAGGATTCGTGAAGAGATCTGGGCGGCGCTCGCGGCCCTGGCCGACGCCCCCGTGCCGCAGCGCACTCTGACCGTCTTCTGCGCCCTGGTTCAGGACAAGGCCGTCGCTGCGGCGCTGGAGCCCCTGACACTCAAAGGTCCGCACGGCGCCCTGCTCGACGGAGAGGGCGAGGCGCTCGTTCCGAGCCGCTTCGACACCTTCGAGCTCGAAAGCCTGATGACCACGCCCTCGGCCGTGGCTCCGGTTCTAGCGGCGCTCTTCCATCATCTCGAACGCAGCTTCGACGGTCGGCCCACGCTGCTGGTGCTCGACGAGGCCTGGCTCTTCCTCGGCGAGACCGCCTTTGCCGCCAAGATCAGGGAGTGGCTGAAGACCCTGCGCAAGAAGCGGGTCGCCGTCGTGTTCGCGACTCAGAGCCTGGACGACGTGGCCGCCTCGCCGATCGCCTCCAGCCTGATCGAGAGCTGCCCGACCCAGGTCTTCCTGCCCAACCCCCGCGCGCTCGAACCCTCGTCGGCACGGCTCTACCAGGCCTTCGGCCTGAACCGCCGCCAGCTCGAGCTGATCGCCTTCGCCACGCCCAAGCGGGCATATTACTGGCGCCAGCCGCGCGGCCGACGCCTGTTCGACCTGCGCCTGACCGGCGTGGCCCTAGCCTTGTGCGGGGCCAGCGCACCGGAAGACCAGACCCTCATCGACGACATTCTCGCCGCCTCCGGAGGGGCCGGATTCGCGCGGGAATTTCTCACAGCCAAGGGAGTGCACAATGTTGATGCTGTTTTCGACGCCTTCGCCCGACCGCTCGCGGCCGAATAGGCCGGCCCAGATCCTGGCCGCCGGCCTCATCGCGGTCAGCCTGCTGGCGACCGCGACCCCGGCGCCTGCACAACAGGTCGTCTTCGACCCCCGCAACCACATCGAAAACGCGCTTCAGGCGGCGCGTCAGCTGGAGAGCCTGGCCAATGAGGCCAAGAGCCTTGCGGCCTCGCCTTACAGCCACCTGACCGGCAACAGCCAGGCGTTGCGCGACATGGCCGAACTGGCCCGCACGGCGCGCGGAATCGCCAGCTCGGTCGGCGGCCTGGAGCAACAGTTCCAGAGCCTCTATCCCGATGACCTGTCCGGTTCGGACATGCTGCGCCTTCTGGAGCAGGGTCAGGCCCGCACCGCGAACGCCCGGCGCACGGCCGAGGATGTTGCGCGCACGGCCGCCGAACTCGAACGTTTGGGACAGGGACGCAATCAGCGGCTGACCGGCGCCCTCTCGGCCAGCGAGGCCGCCGCAGGCCAGACCGCCGCGATCCAGTCCTCCAACCAGATGCTGGCTGTCCTGGCCGAGGATCTGGCGGCGCTGCGCACCATCATGCTGGCCCAGTCCCGGCTTCTGGCCGAGGCGACGGCGCGCGACGCCGCAACCCAGGCCTCGGGGGACGAGGCCCGTCGCCGCCGCTGGGCGGGCTCGGCCGGAACGCCCGCCGCACCGGCCTTCGATCCCCTGTCGCACGCGCGGGACTGAGGAGCGGAACGATGTCGGTCGGAGTGGAAACCCCCAATGAGCTGATGGTGGTGTTCTCAAACACCATTTCGGCTGGGTTCGACGCCCTGCAGGGCGCGGTCAACGGCGTCTTCGGGCTCCTGATCGTCCTGGTCGTCGCCCTGACCGGTATCCAGTGGGCGATGTCGTCCAATCGCGAAGTCCTGGCCTCCGGCTTTGGAAAGGTGCTGCTGATCGGAGCCTTCGCCTGGCTGATCAATGACTGGCAACAGCTGTCGGAGACGATCTACGCCGGCTTCATTGAGCTTGGTCTGACGGCCGGCGGCGGTTCGCTCAGCCGGGCCGACTTTCTCAATCCCGGGGCCATCCTGGCCCAGGGCTGGGAGATCGTGAAGGCGCTCGGCGAGACGCCTGCGCCCGTCGACAATCCGCTCGACGTGGTCGGCAACATGGCCGACGCCCTGATCCTGGGCTTGGCCATGATCGGCATCATGCTGGCCTTTGCCGTGCTGGCGCTGCAGATCATCGTGGCCCTGCTCGAGTTCAAGATCGTCACTCTGGGCGGGTTCATCCTCCTGCCCTTCGGCATCTGGAACAAGTCCGCCTTTCTCGCGGAGCGGCCTCTCGGATACGTCGTGTCGTCGGGCCTCAAGGTGCTCGCCCTGGCCATCGTGATCTCCGGGGCCCGGACCGTCTTCGACCAGCTCCAGCCCTCGGCCAATCCCGACATCTACGAGGCGTTGAGCATCCTCGTCGCCTCGATCCTTCTGGCCATGCTGGCGATGTTCATCCCTAATCTGGCCTCGGCCCTGGTCACGGGCGGGCCGGCCCTGGGCGCCGGCTCCGCCATCACGGCCGGGATCGCCGTCGGCGGCAGCGCCGCTTTGGCCGGAGCCGGGATCGCGGGTGCGGGCACGGCCGTCGCAGGCGGCGCGGCGAAGATGTCTGGCCCGGCCCGGGCTGCGGCCGGCGCTGGAGGCGGCCGACCCCCGACCCCGCCAATGTCGCCTCCGCCCTCGACGCCTCCCAAACCCTCCAATGACAATCCCTCGCCGTCCGGCACGGGCCGGCCGTCGGGCGGGGCGATGTCCGCCGCACCCTCGTCTTCCCTTGGCGGCGTGTCTGAGCCCGCCGTGGCTTGGCAGCCTCGCCAGGCATCGGGTTCGGCTTCGGGCGAAGCCACAGGGTCCGGCGGCGCGGCCAACGATGGCGGCGGGGCGCGTTCCGGTCGGCCGGCCGGGAAGGTCGCGGCGGAGGCTCAGGCCGCCAATTCCGATTTTCACCGGGCCGCCGCCGGATCGACCGCGTCAGGCGGATCGAGACCGCCTGCCCGCGCCCAGGCCCTGCAGGCCTTCTTCGTCGCCAACGCCGGGCGGGGGTTGATGCCCGCCGGTGAGACCAGCGGCGTCCTGTCTCCCAACTTGAGAACCGAGGAGTCCTGACCATGCACCCCTTCTTTCGTCCCAAACGCGCCCTGGCCTCGGCGCCCGAGACTACCCCCTATCAGCGCGCCGGCCAGGTCTGGGACGACCGCATGGGCCTGTCCCTGGCGCATGCCCGCAACTGGCGCCGTATCGCCGTGGCCAACCTCGTCCTCGCCGGCTTCCTCGGGGCGGGCTGGTGGGTGCAGGCCGACCGGGCCGTGGTCAAACCCTTCGTCGTCGAGGTCTCCGATCTGGGACAGACCCAGAGGATCACGGCGATCGGCGGCCGCTACGAGCCGACCGAGGCCCAGATCGGCCACGCGCTGGCCGGCTGGGTGCGCGATGTCCGCTCCAAATCCATCGACCCCATCGTCATCCGTCAGAATTGGCTTCGGGCTTACGACCTGATGACGCCCAAGGCGGCAAGCTTCCTCAACGCCTGGGCCCAGACCCACGACCCGTTCGCCGAGGTCGGGCACGAAGCTGTCAACGTCGAGGTGCTCAACGTCGTGCGGCGCACCGAGCGGACCTACGATCTTCAATGGCGCGAGACTCGCTTCGTCAACGGCCAGCAGGCCGGCGTCGAGCGCTGGCGCGCCCTGATCACCACAACGACCCAGCCGCCCCGCACCGAGGCCGAGCTGATGAAGAACCCCCTTGGACTGAAAATCGAGGACGTATCATGGACCCCCGACGCCTCCTGATCCTGGCCGGCCTGGGCCTCACCCTGTCCGGCTGCGCCGTATTCGGCCGAACGACCATGCCGCCGACGGTTGCGCCCCTGCCCGTCGTCACGGCCGAGGCTGCCGTCATCGCCGAAGCCGAAGCCCTGCCGCAATCGACGGTGCCGGTCGATGAGGCGCTGGTCGCCGATGCGACCCCGGCGCCCGCCGTTCCCGTCGGCACGCCCTATGAGGCGCAGCCGACGGCCGTGGCGCCGGCGACGGGGATGACCGGCCGCCGCGCCATCGTCGCCGCCAATCTGGACGCCCGGGCCCCGTCCCGTTCAGACGCCTTCGTCGGCGGGGTCCAGGTTTTCGCCTGGTCTCCGGGTCGGGTGTTCGAGGTCTGGACCGCGCCTCTGCGGGTCACCACCCTGACCCTGGCGGCCGGCGAGACCCTGGTCTCCAAGGCGGCCGGCGACACCGTCCGCTGGCAGATCGGGGAGACCACGTCCGGGGAGGGCGCAGGTCAGCGAACCCACGTCCTCCTCAAGCCACTGCAACGAAGACTTGAGACCAACCTTGTCCTGACCACCAACCGGCGGGTCTATTTCATCGACCTGAAGAGCGGTGACGCCTCAGGGTTCAATGCCGCGATCGCGTGGGACACCGAGGCGATGGATCCCCCGACCAGGGCGCCGATCGCCGAGGCGGCAGAGATCCGCGTGTCGGACCCGGTGGCGATGCCGGAGGGACCGATCGACGCCCGTTACCGGATAGAGCCGCAAGGGCGCCGTGCACGGTGGACGCCGGCTTCGGTCTTCAACGACGGGCAGCGCACCTTCATCACCTTCAATCCCGATCTTCAGATCGACGAGGCGCCGGCCCTGTTCGTGATCGCCGCCGACGGCGAGAGCCAGATGGTCAACTACCGCCAGGCCGGGGGTCTGTTCATCGTCGATCGCGTCTTTGATCGCGCCGAGCTCAGGCTCGGCGATCGTCGCCCCCAGATCGTTCGTATCCGCCGCCTCCAGGGAGCCGCCCGATGACCTCGTTCCAGGATAGCCCCCACAATCCCGACGACGTCGCTTCCTCGGCAGCGTCAGGCGTCGGCCCTGAGGTCAGACCCGACCTGGCCAGCGCGGCGAAGGCGCCGCCGCCCGGCCTGTCGATGCGGGCGCCGCGGCCGCCGGTCACCCGGCTGCGTAAGTCGGTCGTCCAGACGATCGTGATCGGCGGCGTGATCCTCGTCTCCGGCTCCCTGGCCTGGGCCTTCGTCGTCCAACCGGAACTGCGCGACAGCGCCCGGCTCCGCGCCGTCGAAGGCCGGGAGGACCAGGCCCGGGGCTCCGTTCGGCCCTCCGAAGCGGTCACCGATCAGCCGGCGACCTATGACCGGCTGCCCGAGCCCCGCGTTGGGACCGAGCCCGAGACGGCTGAGCCTGGTGTTCCGCCACCGCCGCCCGCGCCGGGCCGGTATAGCGCCGGTTATGCGCCATCGCGGACGACCCGGGCGACCGGGCCAAGTCCGGGCGAACAGGCGGCGCGATCGGGCTTGTTCTTCGAGGGGCAATCGACCGGGGCCGGTCCTGCCGCGCGTGCCGGGACGGCTCCAGCGACGGCCGGCGCTCGTGCGGACGCTGCGGACGTCGGCGCCACCTATAATGGCCACACCCTCACGGCGCCGCTGTCACCCTATGAGCTGAAGGCCGGCGCGATCATTCCTGCGGTCCTGTTGACCGGGGTGGACACCGCGCGCGCCGGGCCGGTCGTCGCGACGGTGTCGCAGAATGTCTATGACACCGTCAGCGGCCGCCATCTCGTCCTGCCCCAAGGGACCCGGCTTATCGGCCGTCATGAGGGCGAAAGCGCCTATGGCGACCGGAGGGCCTTCCTGACCTGGGACCGGCTGATCCTGCCCAACGGCAAGAGCTTGGTGCTGACCGGTGAGCCCGGCGTTGATGCGCAAGGCGCCGTGGGCGTGAGCGGCCATGTCGATCGGCGGCTATTCCCCTTGCTGGTCGGAACCCTGTTCGCCGGCGCGATCACCACCCTCGGCCAAATCGCCCGTGACGGAGATGGCGAGGGTTCGGGCGGCCTGCTCGGCGACGCCGGGGACGCCGCCGCCATCGAGGGCTCCCAGGTCGGGGGGCGGCTCGTGGACCGGGAGCTGGACGTCCGGCCGTCGATCCGTCTGCGCGCCGGCGCTGCGGTCCGCGTGATGATCACCCGCGACCTGATCCTGGAGCCGTACCGGCCATGACCTGGACCCCGCTCGATACTGGAAACCGCTGGGCCGTGCTCGGCGTCACCGTCTTCTTCCTCACCCTGGGCGCCCTGATCGCCGACCAGACGCCAGCCCTCGCTTTGGTCAACGAGAGCCCCAGCGTACCGCGTGGCCTGTATCTGCGACATCCAGGCGGCGCGCCGGAGAGGGGCGCGATGGTCGCTCTGCCCCAACCCCCCATCGCCCGGCGCTACCTGGGCGCGCTCGGCATGCCGGACGAGGTCCTTTTGATCAAACGGGTCGCGGCCGTCGGCGGCGATCCCGTCTGCCGGCAGGGAACTGCGGTTCGAATGCCTGGCCGCGTGGCTCACGTTCTGGATCGTGATCGGCGCGGCGCGGCTCTGCCCGGCTGGACCGGCTGCCGTCGGCTCGCGCCGGACGAGCTCTTCCTGCTCGGCGACACGGCGGGAAGTTTCGACAGTCGCTATTTTGGCCCCGTCCGGACCCGAGACCTGGAGGGGGTGTTTCGGGAGACCCTGACATGGTGAGACCCTTTTTGGCCGCTCTGGCCCTGGCGCTCGCAGCGGGCAATGCATCCGCTCAAGCGGTCGACTGGCGCAACGCCGGCGGCGATCTGTTCGGCCGTCCCGCCGCGCAGCCTGTGTCGGACGGGGCCGGCGTCGATGACCTCACGCCCCGACTTCCGCCCCTTTCACAGCCGTTCATGGACGCGATCGCCGTCGCCGCGGAGCGCCACGGCATCGACCCCAAGATGCTTCATGCCCTGGTGATCGTGGAATCCGCATACCGGGTCGATGCCGTGTCTCCGGTCGGGGCCGGCGGCCTGACGCAGTTGATGCCGGGAACGGCGGCGGATCTCGCGGTAAGAGACCGGTTCGATCCGATCGAGAACCTCAACGGCGGAGCGGATTATCTGGCCCGGCAGCTGCTCCGCTTCGGGGACGTCCGGCTTGCGTTCGCGGCGTATAATTCTGGGCCGGATCGTGTCGCCAGACTTGGGCGCATACCGAACATTGCGGAGACGCAAGCCTATGTCGCCGCAGCCGTTGACTGCTACCTCGCGCTCTCGGCCGGGAGGGGCGCCCGCAATTCCCGGCAGTGCCGGGTGCCGGAGACTGATCGATGATACCCGCCACAGAACCGGTGGCGGCGGTGACTGACGCGGCCGATGAGGATCTGCTGACCCGCAAGGAAGCGTCCGCCTTCCTGATCCAGTTCGGCATCCGCATGAAACCCGAGACCCTCGCTCGGCTGTGGTCCACCGGAGGCAACGGCCCTCCCTGTCTCCACGTTCGGCACAGGCCCTACTATCCGCGTGGCGTGCTTCGCGCTTGGGCGTTGGATCAGGTCAGCGACCTTCGCGCGTCTGCCCCGCCCGCGGCCAGGGGTCGGCGTCATGGCTGAGGCGGGATTGGAAGGGTTTAGAACGGAGTGGGCGCCCAGCGTCGCGGACCTGCTGGTCGACCCGGCGGTCAGCTTCGCCCTGAAGGACGTTCTTCGCACCTGGGAGGTTCGAGATCCGGTCGATGCGGCGCGGGACGCCCGGTTGCTGGCCGAGGTTCTGGAGCGCCGGGCGGACGAGGCGGTGTCATGGACAGTGTGAGCGAGCCGCCTCCGTTCGACGCGTTGGAAGACCGGATTCTCCCCTGGTCGCAGGTGAAGGTGATCTGCGGTCTGAGCCGGACGACGGTCTGGCGCATGCAGAAGACCGGAGATTTCCCGGCCTGCGTCCAGGTCTCGCAAAACCGAGTCGGATGGTGGCAGAGCGAGCTGCTGGCGTGGCGACGGGCGAGGACACCGAGGCGTCTGCCGGAGCCCCGGGCCATAGTGGAGAGGCCGGAGCCGGTTAGACCGCCAGTCAGGAGAACCCTGGAAGAGCCGCCTAGAAGACCGGCGCCTGAGGCTGCGACCGGTTCGGATCAGCCCGTCAGGAGCCGTCGGAAACGGAAATCTGGTGTTCCGGAAAACCAGGCTGCGTTCGACTTCGGAGGCTAGCGGGCGGACCGGGTCGATTAGACCCGCTTGAAACGGACGCGGTCGGCGCCGGCGATCAGGAAGGCGTCGAAGCCGGCGTCGCCCCAGGCCTTGCGCTGAACGTGGGTCGTGGCCGGGTCGGTTGTGTTCGCCCACCACTGCGGCAGGCCCGCGCTCTTGGGTAGCATATAGCCGATCTTGCGCTCCATCTCGGCGAAGGAGAGCTCGAGTTCATCGGTCTTCTGCTTGCGAAGATAATCCCGGAGCGGATCGTATTTGGCCATGGCGGTCTTTCATAGCTCAACGCGCCATAGAGGGGGCGGCGGGAAGGTGCCAGGCCTGAGTGCCCACCGCAGGCGCTTGGGTCAGTCCGGCGTGTCCGAACTCTGCAACCTTGCGAGCAGCGGCGAAAGCATTTTGAGCGTGTATTCGCGAACCCGATGAGCGTCCGCAGGCTGCTGCTCGTTGAGGTCCCCGATGTGCGCCAGCGCCATGCGCACAAAGGACATGCAGACGATCGCGCGCCGTTCCGGGACGGTCAGCGCCCGGAGCGGCCGCATCAGCCCCTCGATCACCGCGTCGGTACGCAGGTCGAGCTCGGCAAGTCCTTCGGCTGAGCGGATGTCGGGCCGCCAGGCTTGTCGCGCGTCGAGCTTGCCCTGATGGCTCCACTCCAGGCTGGCCAGGCCGTCCTCTTCAACCTGATCGGCGAGCGTCCGCAAAAGACTGGCCGCCTCGAACCGCCGATCCCGGCTGCTGCTCTTATAGGTCACTCCGCTCATGGCGGCCGCGACGAAGGCCTCGGCGATGTCCCAGCCGGTCTCGGCGCGGGGCTGATCCAGGGCGGCTGAGTCGAACTCCCTGAGTTTGAAAAAGGCGCTCAGAGCAAGATCGTAAACCTGCGCCTTGTACTTCATACGCTCCGGAATGCCGCTCATAACGCTTCTGCTCCAACGATCTGCCGTCGACGCCTTTAGCGATTACCGCGACGGTCTTGTCGAGCCTTTGGGGTTCATGGGGAAGGGCGGCGCGCCTTGGCCTCCGACGACCGGCTGGTTAGTTACCGCCCTCGGGGGCGCGTCTCGCGCGGAGCAGATCTCCGATAGAGCGGCCACCGACACGGCAGACGGCGATGACGCGGTCGTGTACGATGACGCGGCCGCTCCTGCCGCGGCGTGCGTCGCAGACCACATTCTGTCCGAACGCGACCTGTCGCAGAAGCGACTGGGATAGCCGTCCGTCAGGCGAGTGGAGTTCGGGCGCGTCGAAATCCGCCAGCCGCACTTCGATCCAGCTATTGGGATCTCTGGAGCTGCCGACGCACAAACTGTCCCCGTCGCCGACATAGCGCACCGATCCCGTGAACGGCTGACCCGGCTGGGAGGGGAGCCGCCCCTCGCAAGGATCGGCCGATGCGGGTGTCGCCATAGCAGCCAGGAACAGGGCGCATAGCGCGAGAGCCGGGAGGCTGAGGAGGGGGCGGTACGTGTTGGGCATGAGCCTCGACAGGGTTGTGACAGACGGCGAAACAGCTGTCGCTGCTGAGCGATCTTTTCGGCTCGCACAAGTTCAGGAACAGAAGTCGCCCGAGTAGGGATGCAAGGTCATTGCACGCGAATTGATGATCGTTACACGATAGGGTGGCGTAAAAAAGCGGGACGGGGGAAGCATGATTAGTCGAGGTTCTGAGTGGCGCCGTTGGGAGCCTCACATCCATGCGCCCGGGACCGTGATGAACAATCAGTTCACCGGCCCCACGGCGTGGGAGGATTATCTATCCGCGCTTGAAAGGGCCACGCCGCTCATCGAGGCGATCGCCGTCACCGACTATTATGTCACCGACACCTATGAGCGGGTGTTGCAGCACAAGGCCGACGGGCGATTGCCGAAGGCGACGCTGATATTTCCCAATGTCGAGCTGAGACTGGATGTGGCGACCGCGAAGGGCGGATTCGTAAATCTGCATCTGTTCGTCAGCCCCGAGGACCCGGACCATATCGCCGAACTGCAGCGCCTTCTATCCCGGCTGCACTTCACCGTGCAGCAGGATCGCTACGACTGCACCCGCGCCGACCTGATACGCCTGGGCAAGAAGGCCGACCCGAACATAACCGACGACGGCGCCGCGCTCTCCTACGGGGCGAACCAGTTCAAGGTCAATTTCCGGCAACTGCGCGAGGTGTTCGGCGAGAGCGGATGGGCCAAGAAGAACGTCCTGATCGCCGTCGCCGGCGGCGCCACCGATGGCACATCGGGCGTGAGGGAGGCCGCCGACCAGACCATTCGTCGCGAGATCGAGGGATTTGCCGACATCATATTCGCCAGCAGCCAGGCGCAGCGGGAGTTCTGGCTCGGTCAAAAGGATCTCGACGCCCAGGCGATCCGCGCCCGATATGGCGGTTTGAAGCCCTGCCTTCATGGCAGTGACGCGCACAGGCTCGAAGACGTCGCCACGCCGTTCGGCGACCGATTCTCATGGGTCAAGGGCGGGCTGGAATTCGACACGCTGCGACAGGCCTGCATCGACCCCCGGGGCCGGGCCCATGTCGGCGCCGAGCCGCCGAAGTCCGCAACGCCGTCCCAGGTTATTTCCGAGATTGAAATACTCGACGCGCCTTGGCTCCAGACGTCGACCATCCCTCTGAACTCCGGCCTGGTGGCCATTATTGGCGCGCGGGGATCGGGCAAGACGGCCCTGGCGGACATGATCGCGGCGGGCTGCGATTCCATATCGGACGAGGCCTGGGCCGCCGATGAATGGGCGAACCCCTCGTTCCTGGTGCGCGCCCGGCCTCTTATCGGCCAGGCCAAGGTGAAGGTCAGTTGGGCGGCGGGCGCTCCAGGCACGCGGTCGTTGGATGGGGCCGATGCCAACGGCCCGCTGAGCTATCCTCGGGCGCGATACCTGTCCCAGCAGTTCGTCGAGGAACTGTGCTCATCCAGCGGCCTGACCGACGGACTCCTCCGCGAGATCGAGAGAGTGATCTTCGAGGCCCATCCCGATCATGATCGTGACGGTGCGTTGGACTTCGCCGAACTGCTGGAACATCGCGCTTCACGCCATCGTCTGGCGCGCGATCGTGAGGCCGAGGCCGTCTCCCAGATCTCGGAGCGGATCGGCACTGAACTCGAGAAGGAAAAGCTGGTCGCCAGCTATGAGGCCATGGTCGCGCAGAAGCGGCAACTGGTCGACGCCTATACCGCCGACCGCGCCAAGCTTGTTTCGGCGGGCAGCGAAAAGAGGGCTCAGCGTCACACCGAGCTGGCTGGCGCGGCCAACGAGGTCAGGACCAAGTTGCGGCGGTTCACAAACCAGCGGCAGACCTTCCTGGCCCTTCAGGATGAGGTGAGGGACCTTCGGCGCAACCAGGCGCCGGAGACACTGCGGCAAACCCAGGCCAGACATACGCACAGTGGAATGTCGAACGACCAGTGGGCCGCTTTCATTCTGGATTATACCGGGAAGGTCGATGACGACCTGAACGACTACGTCAAATGGGTTGATGGCAAGATCGCGGGGCTGAAGGGCGCTGCACCGCCAGCCGGTGATGCGAACACGGCGTTCTTTGCTGATGAGACAGACCTGACGACGCTGTCGCAGGCGGTCCTGGAAGCCGAGATGGGGCGGCTGGAAAAACTGGTCAGCTCCGACAAGGAAACGCAGCGGCAATACACGGCGCTGTCGGGCCGGATCGCGACCGAGACTGCGGCGATGCAGACCCTCGCGGCCAAACTTCAAGACAGCCAAGGCGCCAAGGATCGTGCCCGGGATCTGCAGGCCGAACGCGAAGAGGCCTATGGCCGGGCTTTCGACGCCCTCATCGCCGAACAAACCGTTCTGGAGGAATTGTACGGGCCCTTGATGGCGCGTCTGGCGGCGGCCTCCGGGACGTTGAAGAAGCTGTCCTTCTCTGTCGCGCGGGTCGCCGACGTGGCCCAGTGGGCGGGGCAGGCCGAGGAGGGTTTGATCGATCTCCGCAAGGGCGGGGCGTTCCGAGGCAAGGGCACCTTGCTTCAGAAGGCCAACGAGGTCCTCAAGCGGGCTTGGGAGACAGGGTCGTCAGCTGAGGTGGTGTCGGCGATGGCGGAGTTTCGTCGGCTTTATCAGAAGGAACTGCTCGACCACTCGCCGGTCGCCCACACCGAGCAGCTGGAGTTTCGGGCCTGGTCGAAACGCTTCGCTCAATGGCTGTTCAGCACTGGTCATATCGAGATCCACTACGGCATCGAATATGATGGCGTGGATATCCGCAAGCTGTCTCCCGGAACCCGCGGCATCGTCCTGTTGCTGCTCTATCTGGCGTTGGACGATGGCGATGGCCGCCCGCTGATCATCGACCAGCCGGAGGAGAACCTCGACCCGAAATCCGTCTTCGAAGAGTTGGTGGGTCTGTTCATCGAAGCCAAATCGAACCGCCAGGTGATCATGGTGACGCATAACGCCAACCTTGTGATCAACACTGACGCCGATCAGATCATCATCGCTGAGTCAGGGCCGCATCCGCACGGTGCCTTGCCGCCGATCACCTATCAGTCCGGTGGCCTGGAGAACGCTGACATCAGAAAAGCGGTTTGCGACATCTTGGAAGGTGGGGAAGGCGCCTTCCAGGAACGAGCCCGCAGATTGAGAGTCAGGCTGGAGCGATGAGGTGCTGAATAGGCTAAGTTCGGTCGAGCCGTTTGCTGGCGCGCGTCGCGCGAGATGAGGCCGTCGGAAACGACGATCAAAAGGCTCTTCGCGACGTCGGGGAATCTCTGCGCCTTTCCAAGGTGCGACTTGCCCATCGTCGAAGCCGTGGGGACGATCACCGGCGAAATCTGCCATATCCGGGCGCGAAATGAGGGCGGCCCCCGCTTCGACGTCACCCAGAGCGAGGACGAACGGCAGGGCTTCGAAAACCTGGTTCTGCTATGCCGTCGACACCATAAAATGGTGGATGCCGAACCCGATGTCTATTCCGTAGAGGCGCTCGAGGAGATCAAGCGGATCCGAGAAGGTGATATGGGACGGCCCGAACAGGCTACCGATGCTTTCTATGCGAAGATCCTCCTCGGCGACCTTCGGCGCATCGAGGTGACCAACAATAGTGGCAACGTCGTCATCGACAGCCCCGGCGCGATCATAGCCAAAACCGTCAATGTGAAGACCACCCGTAACACGGTAAAGATTCAGCCCGCGGCGGGCACGATCGGGGCCGATCTCAAGGCGAGCCGGTATACTCAGCACCTGATCAGCCGATACAATGAATTCGCGAGCGCCGATAAAACGCGCGACACGAAGTTCAGTTACGAGGCTATTTCCAAGAATATTGAAGCGAACTTCAGAGGCCCCTGGAGGATGCTGGCGATCGAGGACTTCGACGCCCTGTGCGTCTATCTTCAGCAGAGGATCAGCCGAACGCGCATCGCCAAGTCAAACGCGGCTAAAGGGATGAAGGCCTTCTCCAGCTTCGAGGACTATACCTAAAGGGCGAGCTGAGCGACGATGCGGCACGGCGAGACGCATTGGCGCCGATGTGACCGCACCTCTGCCGAAGGCGGACTTTAGCTTTACCAGCCGACTCACCAAGTCACGACCGATACTGGCGCACCGACTGTGTGCAATCCTTCCTGATTCGGAGTTGGCGGGACGGAAATGGCCCAGAAACCTCAGCGCATCATCGAGGTGGCGGTGATCGACAAGGTCGGTCCGATCACGGCCGAGCGGCTGATGGCGATGTCCGAGGCTGAGTGGGGCCTGCTGAGGCAACGCATTACCGACGCTCGGCGAGGACGGGATCACCGATCCATTGCCGCCTGTCTTCGTTGCGGCGGCGCCGTCTTCATCAAGGCGCGCGCCTTCCGTCAAAAACGGCTTCCCTATTTCGCCCACTTCAAGGGCGCCGTTGCCGCCTGTCCTTGGTTTACCGGCGATACCCAGGACCCCGATAGCCTGAAGGCGGGCCAGTACCACGGTCACCAGGAAAGCCCGGCGCACCGGCTGATCTGCGAGCAGATCGCCCAACTTGCCAAACAGGATCCAAGCTGCACGCGGGTGGCAGTAGACACCTATCTTGCACCTACCGCCGGCGGCCATGGCCGATACCCGGACGTACTCGTGACGTATACTAACGGCCGCACGGTCGCCTTCGAGATCCAGTTGTCCAACACCTTCCAGACGGAGATTTCCGACCGGTCACTGCATTACAGGCGCGAAGGGGTCGGTTTGATCTGGGTTCTGTTGGGGCACGAACTCCAGTCGGGCGATCTGCCGCAGTCGTTCCGTGACGTAATCCTCCGCCATCGGGACAACGCCTTCGTGCTCGATCAGGCGGCCATAGAGACGTCTCTAGCCGCTCGACGCCTGATGCTAACCTGCTTCCTGCGGAAGTCGGACGGCAGCTTCGGCGACGAGAGACAGGTCGCTGTCAATGATCTCACTTTTCCTGAAACCGGCTGGCCCTACTATGAGGATCGGGTCACGCCGAGTTTGCTGGCGCGAGGGGAGGCCGTGCGCGCGCCTTGGAAGGTGGCGCTGCAGGCCCGCACTGATTTCTCCTACTCGGAGCTCACGACGCCGGCGTTCATTGCGGCCAACAGCGATCTGTGTGCGCGCGTGCCCGGTCTGGCGCTTTGGCAGCATCAAAACCTCGATCGTTGGCAATTTGCGCACTTCATCGCGGTGATGTTCTCGACACTTCGCTACGCCGCGGGGCGTTCAAGAACTACGCTTCCCGACAGCCGAACATCCAGGCGATGCTCAACAGCAAGTTGTCGGGACACCCCCTCATGCCCTTCGCGCCGGTTCTTCAAACGGTGCTCGCCCGAACCTCGGCAGGCCCCCTGCTCGAGGGCACCGTCGGCGTGCACCTCCGAAGGGCACTCGAGTTGGGCGAGGGCAATCTAGTGCTAGAGGCGCATGCGATCTGGCCGGCGATTCACGTCTTGCTGCCAGAAGTTTTCGATGGGGCGCTGCGGCTACAGCTGGAGACTCTTGGCGCCCTTCCGGCCTGGGCGAAGTCGAGCACCGACCATCTGGCTTATTCTTACGAATGATCCCGCCGGCCGGACGCCAAGCAGGCGTCGCCAAGGCTGTTCCGCACACACCTCCGCGCACACCGTTCACCCGACTGGACAATACATGCACACAACGATATTGTTGTGTTCATGATCCCTTCCCTTATTGATCCGGGCTTTGGCGCGCCTTGGGCGGTTCTGCCTTCGGGCGTCCACGAGACGACGCTGGAGGAGGTTGCCGCCCGGTTCGCCACCACGCCACACCGACAGTGGTTGTTCGGTGGTTTTCAACGGGCGGTGGAGGCGCTCCGGCTCGCCGGATGCCGTGCCGTCTACCTCGATGGCAGCTTCACCACAGCGAAAGACCACCCCGGTGATTTCGACGGCTGCTGGGATCATGCGGGGATGGACTTTTCCTTGCTTGACCCCGTTCTCCAGAACTTCGCCGGCAAGCGCGAGGCTCAAAAAGCCAAATATCTCGGCGAGATGTTTCCGGCCTTCGCCCCGAACGGCGCGACGGGCACCTTCCTCGATTTCTTCCAGATCGAGAAACATTCGGGCCAGCCCAAAGGCATTTTGCGGCTGACGCTCGCGACCTCGAAAGGGGCGTTGTAATGATCACGAACGAAAGACAGTACCGGTCCACGTGCGCGGCGCTGGACCAGCTGAAAGCCTCGGCGGGCGCGCCGGCGGCCACCAACGTCGATCCCGCGTTCGCCGTCATCGCGCGCGGTGCGCTCCAAAGCCAAGTGGCGGAACTCGAAGCCGATGTCGCCCTTTACGAGGCCCTGAAGTCAGGAGCGCAGACGACGTTCTCGGCCGCACGCCTTGCCGATCTCCCCGAGACGCTCATCCGCGCACGGATCGCGAGAGGCATGAGCCAGAAGGATCTCGCGGATTTTCTGGGGCTGAAGGAACAACAGGTCCAGCGATACGAAGCCGAACGCTATCGATCCGCGAGCCTTGAGCGTTTGATCGAGGTCTCCGATGCGCTCGACGTGCGCATCGAGAACCGTGCGTCGCTCGCCGGGAACGGGAGCCTGGAGTCGGTCGATCCCACCGCCTGGCAGGCTTTCCCTCTGGCCGAGATGTACAAGCGCGGTTGGTTCGAAGACTTCTCCGGAACGCTGACGCAGGCGCGCAAGTCCGCCGACCACCTCGTGCCGGCCTTCCTGCGGAGTGGCTCGGCCCGATTCGTCCCTGCCGGCTTGCACCGGAAGTCTGTGCGGTCGAACGGCGCTGTGCACGAACCGGCGATCGCGGCATGGGAAGCGCGTGTGCGACAGCTGGCCGCCCGAAACCCGCCGACGGCAACCTTCGATCCCGCCTTGATCGATGATGCCTGGATCGCTGCCCTCGTCGCCCTGACCCTGGATGCCGACGGCCCACTGAAGGCCGTCGACCACCTGCGCCAGATCGGCATCGCCTTCGTTGTCGAACGGCATCTACCCGGAACCCTGCTGGACGGCGCAGCCATGGGCTCGTTCGACGGCTACGGGCTGATCGGCCTGACGCTCCGCCATGACCGGCTGGACAATTTCTGGTTCACGCTTTTGCACGAGATCGGACACCTCAAGCTCCACATCGGCCCGGAAGCCTTTGCCGCCATCTTCGACGACACGGAGAGCCCGTCGGACGAGCGCCACGAAGAGGAGGCAGACGGCTTTGCACGGAACGCGCTGCTGCCTGTGGCTCAATGGGATCTCGCGGTGTCACGGTTCTCGCGCACGGAGAAAGCAGTGCTGACTGACGCCAAACGCTTCGGCGTCGGCCCAGCGGTCATCGCCGGCCGGGTTCGTCGCGAGGCTGGCGACTACACTGTTCTCCGTTCTCTCGTCGGCGCCGGGGAAGTGCGCCGCCAATTTGGTCTTTGAGGTTCAAATGGCGATCGCCCCGACCCAGTATGTCCCCCTCCTGCGCTGGCGGATGGGCGAGTATCAGGCCCTGTTCAAACTCGCGGCCGGACTGAAGCCGGCGGTCGTTCCTCTAATCGAGGTCCTGCCGCCGGACTTCGATTTCGAGCAATGGCGGCCGAAGAAGGAGATCGACGACCACCTCGGTGGTTTCGCGGCCAAGCTGGAAAAGAAGTGGAGCGATCGTCCCGCGCTCATCGACGGCCGCCAGTTGGCCCCTGCGACCCGCATGGCGGACGGCCGGCACACGATGACGTTCCTGTTCGATGAGGCCCGCAAGCTTGGGGCCTCGTTGACGCCGGTCATCAACCTCGAGAGCGACGCTGCCTACCGGAAGGCGGTCCACGACATCGATGCTATCGACATGAACGGCGCGGTCCTGCGGTGCACGCTCGAGGAGGCGCTCGATCCAGACTTTGACGATCATGTTGATGCCTTGCTCAAAGCCTTGGCGATCGACATTGCCCAACTCGACATCGTACTGGATCTGGGGGCGCCAGCCTATTCGCCCCAAGGCCCGCTTGTGGGCGTCATACGCGCCGCCCTGAACGGCGCGAGAATGCTGTCCGCGCGTAGCGTTGTCGTTATGGCGGCGTCCTTCCCCGAGACGATGACCGAGCTCAAACTCCCGATCCAGACCGTGTCGCGCGAAGAGTGGCGGCTTTACGCAGCCTTGGTGACGGCCCAGTCGCCCCAGGAACGACGTCCGTCCTTTGGCGACTATGCGGTCGCGGCGGTTAAATTCGCCCAAGGGGATATGCGATTTATGCGGGGATCCCCGAACGTACGCTATGCGGTGTCGGACGGCGGCTGGCTGGTCGCGCGCTCCAAACGCAAGAAGGGCGAGACTAACCAGGCCTACCCCGGCCTATGCGGTCTGATCCTAAGCTCGGGTCAGTACCACGGCGCAACGTTCTCGGAAGGCAGCGCCTATATCGAGGATTGTCACGCTGGCGCCGCCAAGCGCGGCAACCCCACGGTCTGGAAGTGGGTGGCGACCAACCACCATATCACTGTGGTCTTGGACGATCTCGCCAAACTGCCCGCGCCTTGAGCGTTTCCCTGACCCGCGCGCCTAGCACGCGTCGCGGCAAGGCGGAGGCGAGAATAGGATACAGAGCATCGCGAGGTGCTCTGAGCGTGCGCTCCGGGTGCCCGAGATCGCGTAGCATTTGAACGATCTCCGGGCGCCACAGCAAGCGCGCGAGTGTCACCGGATCGATAGAGCGGTTGACCTTTTCGTCACGGATTCGCCTAAGCGCGACTTCACCGTTGGCGCACCGTCGCGCTAGCACGACCCCCCACCAGTCGGGCACGAGGAGCCGAGCCGCGTCGAGGTGACGTTCGGCCACGATGAGAGAGGCCTTATCGACGACTTCGCCATAAGCGCTGACTTGGAACGGAAGGCGGGCCAGGGTATCCGCTTCGGCCTTGATCTCTAGCCCGCGGATGTGGCCGTTGATCACGGCGATATCGATCCGGCAGGATCCGTGATCGAGACCGAGTTCATCGATCACGAGCGTATCAGCGCTGCGCATCGCGGAGCCGAGCATACGTGCATAGACTGCACGCCGTACGTCTCCATCTTTGAACAGGGTTGCCATACCCCGGCATAGCTCTCGGGAATTGCTCAGGGCAAGCGGTTTGGCCATGCCAGCAAAGTCGTTGATCGACGCGACCGAACGAACTCAGGGCGACAAGGGGCGAAAAATGCTAGTCAAGGATCAGTTGCCGCGCATCTTCCAGGCCAACCTTGCGCGACTGTTTGAGCGGGTGGTCCAGCCCGCGATGGAGGCGCTGCCGGTTCATTCGTCGCTCGAAAGCGGCGAGGCGGCGACGATGGATCAATTTCTCGTTCGCGCTGCGGCCCAGGTCGACAACTACACCGCCAATGAGGCGGCGAAGGCGTTCACGCTGATCCTCGCTGCGACCTTCGAGCGTCAACTGAGTATATGGGCGCGAGCGGTCCATCGCGATGACGCGACGGACATGCCCAAGGCGCGGGGTTTCCGGGAGCTCCTGGCGATCTGCGCCGAGCGCGCCGGGATAGACGTCGGGCACGGCGGGTTGGGTGCTGATCTGACCGAGATGTTCGTGGTCGCCAACGTCGTGCGTCATGGCGAAGGTTCGTCGTGCGAAGAACTGAAGACGATCGCGCCGGCGCTATGGGACGAGGCCGCCAACGACTATCACGATCTCCTGGCAGGGCTGCCGATTGCGAGCGAACATCTCAGAATCCGCGCGAGCGACCTCGTTTGCTATATCCGGGCGACAACGCGTTTCTGGGGCTTGGCTGACACTCTTCCGATGGCGGTGATCGATCCGCCCTATCGGTTCGCGACAACGGGCGGGGAAACAACGTGACGGACGCCGACGAATTTGACGATCAGCCGCGTTATCGCGATGTCGCTGAGATCGGCACGAGTGAGCTCCACGAAGCGCTGATGAGCTTGGCCGGCTTTGCCGCCAACCCTTACCTAGCCATGCAGGCGAGCCAGCTTTGCCTCGTCGATAATTCGCTCAACGCGCTGGAGCACGAGGTCATGCGCCACCAGTTCGATGACGAGCCGCCGCGAGGGAAGATCGCGTTGCTGGGCGCGCTCTCGCCCATGTGGATCTACGCGGCCTACGAGCTGTTGCGGACATGGCGCCAGCGCTGTGAAGACGTCATCAAGCTCGCCGAGAATTCAGGAATCGGCCTCAAGGCCGCCCATCTCGAACGAGACCTAGGATACCGCCACTACGATCGCGAGCTGCGCGCGCAGCAACTGCGTGATGCCCAGGAGCGGCCCGAACTGGTTGAGCAGATGCGCCTCGACCTGCGGCGGACGGAGATGGGCTTCACTACGCTCGAATTCATCCGCGTCGCGCTCGCCAAGCACGAGGTGAGCAAGAAGGGGAACAAGAAGCCCATTGCGTTCGCGCCGGGCCTTGCCCGCCCCAACCGCTGGTGCGGCTCGATGGAGTATGAGCTGAGCAATGGCGGCGCGATCATCAGAAACGTCACGCGCCGCGACATTGCCGAAACCATTCGGTTCATCCCCGAGGCGGAAAATCCGAGCGACGCTGATCTGGTCGGCTTCCAAGCCTATATGAACCCGCCGGATGTCGAGCCGCCGGCGGGATGACGGGGTTGTGAGCGACCAGCCGCCGCCAGAGCGACCAAAGACCAAAGCCTTCGACCTGCTCGCGTCGGTAGCCGCATTTGCGCGCGAACACTGTATCGCGCTGAACGACCCGTCATTGGTCGAACGCTTTGTCGCCGACGCAACGCCAAAGCTGGAGGAGGCGTTGGCGGACCCGACGCTAATTCATGGCTCGCGAACCGAGCGCCTGTTTGAAGCAACGGTGCTTAGCCTGGGCCACTTTCGATTGCTCAAGACCGAGGATGTTGGCCGCGTCCATGCCGCCGACACCTGCCGCGCGCCGGATTTCCGAGTGGTGCTGGACGACGGCGAGCAGTGGCTCGTCGAGGTCAAGAACGTCCGAAGCAAGGAGCCCTTCAAGCAGAAAACGCAAATGACGGCTGCGTATCTGGCCTCGCTCCAGACCTACGCGGACATGGTTGGCGCGCCGTTGAAGCTGGCGATATTCTGGTCGCTCTGGAACATCTGGACGGTCATCTCTCCGGATCGCTTCCGCCGTCCGAACGGCGGTCTCCGCGTCACGATGAAGGATGCGGTGATCGCCAACGAGTCCGGAAGGCTCGGCGAGGTGATCATCATGACCAAGGCCCCGCTGCGCCTGGTGCTCGGGGCGTCGACCGATATGCCGCGTTCGCTGAGCGCGGAGGGGCTGGCCAACTTCATCATCGGGTCGGCGAAACTCTATAGCGGCGACGTCGAGCTGACGGATCCTAGGGACCGCAAGCTTGCGGAAGTGCTTCTGCTCTACGGGGAGTGGTCCATTGAGGGGCCGCTTGCAGTCACCGACGGCGGCGAGTTCGCGGGTGTCGAGTTTGTCGCGAACCCAGAGGAATCGTCCAATCAGGGCTGGGAAGGTATAGGCTGGGCCAGCCGCATTTTTAGCCGCTACTATGCTGCGCAGACGATAGACGGTGACCAGGTCATCCAGCTCCATGGAGAGGCGGCCCCGGAATGGTTCGCGCCACTTTCGGATTGGGATTTCAAGAACAGCAAGCTGCCGCTCTTGCTGGGGCGGGTTCAGGCGCCTGGATGACCAGGTGCGCGGCGATCCGGAGCTGCCTGTCTGATTCTGCTTCGTGCGTGGGCCTCCTGAGCGCCTGCGTTCTAATCCAGTTCGTCGTCGACCGGCTGTTCCAGCGGTGGCAGCACCCAGCCGTCGGACTGTAGGAAGGTGAGAACGTCTTCGTATTTGTCGGCACGGCGCACGCGGCGAACGTGTTGGTAGAATCGATTGCGCGCGTCAGGGGTCGGCCGATCAGCGGGCGCCGCGTCGCGGAGCACGCCGAGCAGAAGCGTATCCGTTTCGGACGCATCCCAGTTCTGCCCGTTGTCGATGATGGCATCGAGGAGTTGGTCAAGCTGTTGGCCGTTGAGGCGGCCGGCGAACGGCGTGATGAGATCGCTGAAGTTCACCTCTGATCCGCGCCAGCTGCCAGAAGCCTGATACAGATCGACCGCCCGAGGCCAGAGGTCGGCGAGCGGCTGAGAGGCGATTGCGGCGACCAAATTTTCCCGATTGAGGCCGGCGATCAGCGGCAGTAGCGCGGCGCGGAATTGTGGGACAGTCACGCCTGCCAGAATGCGGTAGTCAGCGAGCGCCGCGGGGTCGGCGTTGTCGATGGTCGCTTGAAGGGCCGTCCGAGTCGGCTCCTGAAGCTGCGGCCAGAAATCCGGAAAAGCGGCGATGAACGCGATGGCGCGAGGGCGGTTCGCCGGCTCGAGGTTGTCTATGAGCCTGACGATCGCCAGCGATATATCCGGCCAGGCCTCAGCGGCGCGTTCGCGCACCGCGACCAGCGAGGGGATTATCTTGCGATGGAGCGGCTCCCATTGCGCGGGCACGCCCTTGAGAATGGATTTTGCGAGCACCGTGCCGAAGTTGCGGACGTTCTGAGCGCGGACGCGCGCCAGGTAGCGCTGGTCGACATAGTCCAGGATGCGCGCGTATTCCGTTGGAAAGCCGGGCGACTGCACGTCGATGTCGTACAGCTCGAAGATCGCTTTGCCTTGCAAGGGCTCCTGCGACAGAACAAGATCGACCGCATTGACGAGGTGAAGCCGCACCAGCTCGGGCGACGGCGCGAAGAGATCCGCCTCGGCCGAGAAGGCCGGGTGCGCGCAAAGATGTCTATCTTCGCGCAGGCGCTCCAGATGCGTTCGGGCGATGCGATTGACGACCTGAGTGTTGGCCGTTGCGTCTTCGAGGATGCCTCCCTCAAGCTGAAGCAGCTTGGGGATATCGCCTGTGACGGTCGCGTTGTCCCACGCCTGAAGAAATGCCGTGGCGGCCGCATCGCCCATAGCGCTCAGCTCGCGATACTTGGCGATCAGGTCGTAGACCAGGGCGACCCAGGCTGAGGTGAGTGCGCCACGCAGCGCGCCGGCCTTGTAGGCTTTCACCGCATCAAGAAAATACACCTTCGACTGCGGATGCCGAATTCGGGTGATGAGGATGTCGAGATCAACAAATCCAGTGTCCACGGTTCAGACCCCTCCAATTATGTGTCGGTCCCCGCCGAGCGGGATGATCCAGCCACCAGCGCGGTCCGGTCGGGCGACCGCGAGCGGTCGCGGAAAGGTCTGGCGTGTGAGCGTGCGCAGCGCCTGTGCGAGTTCGGCATGGCCAAGGGGCTCGATCAGGTTGGCGACATGCAGGCGGAGCAGCCCGATGAACGGGGCGTCCTTGTCTTGCGGATCAATGGGAACGCCCTCGTCGATGGGATCGCGAACCGACAGGTGAGCATCAGCGGGATTGGAATTGGCCACGCCCCAACGGGTGGCGACCGCGATCCGCTTTACGGTGACCTTTTGGCCTTTGACCGTCACGTCGATGCGCCCGGCTTGTGTCCAGGCGCGCGCGAGTGCTTTCGCGGGGCCTCCCGGGTCGTGACAGCTCTTGGCCTCCGCGATCGTGAGCGAGGTCAGATCGGATTTGAATGCGATCCAGTCAGGGAGGTCGCCTCGGGCGAGGCGCTTGATCCTGGCCTGCTTGCGGCGATCGAGATCGATCACTTGGTTGCCGAGATGGGCGAAAACGGAGAGGTCAAAATATCGTTCGAGATAAGCGCGGGCGACGAACCGCCCGAACAGGCCCGACAACGCGACCTTCACTTCGCGCGCCTGGCCCAGCGGCTGCCTGAAGAGGAAGGATGTGCCCGCGCCGGTCGGGGCGAGGAGAGCATCCAGGATCGACCAGGCGCCATAGGCTGCGCCCGGCGTCTGGAGCACTTCGCGGATGCCGGCGTCTTCGATGTCGGAGACGTCCAGCGCGATGGTCGCGCCCGGGAACGGGTCCAGTGATGGCGGCGTGAAGTTGTAGATGAAGGTTCGGGTCATAGCGCCAGCGCCCGCTTGAGATCATCGTGCTCGAAGGCGCTGGCCATCCGGGTAATTTCGGCGGAGCGGGCGCCGACGGCCTTGGCGGTGTCACGCCACGTCGCGGTCACGGTCGCGACCTCTTTGATGATGGCGCGGGCCTGCTGCAGCGTGAGGCCGAAGAACTCCGAAGCCGCCTCAAGCAGGTCGAGCGAGCAAGTGCCCTCATCGAGGTCGATGTTGGTCGTCAGCACACGCGCCTTGAGGTCGGTGGGCACAGGGTTGAGGTCGTAAGCGGGAGAGAGGGACCATCCCGTCTTGCCGAGCCAAAGGAAGCCATGGTTGCGCAGGTGATCATCGACATTGGAAATCAGCACGTTGAGGACGACCCGCCGATAGAGGGCATGAGCGTCGGTCTTCCCCTGAGCGCCATGTTGCGTAAGCGCGTCGACGATCTCCGGGTAGCTGCCGCGCTCGCCGTCCTTGGCGCCCATCATCGCCATGGCTGACAGGAAAGGCGTGCGGATCGGGCCGGCGCGATCGAAGCGCCGCGACAGCATCACCGCCTTGCCGGCGACCTCAATGAGTTCATGGTGAGGGGTGGTGATGCCCGCCTGGCCAGCCAGTCGGAGCGCGATCTCTTCCCACGTCTCTATGCTGTATTCGTCGGTCTCCTTCGGAAATTTGGCGATGGAGAGGTGTCCGTGCTGGTCGATGACCGACGCTTTGGGCCGGGCCCCGCCCAGGGAAGAGCCGGGGGCGAAGATGAGTTGAAGGTCCTCGTCCGTTTCCTCGTCGCGGAGGACCCGTTCGGTGATCTGGAGCAGCCGCCCGAGTTCGATCAGGGCGGGGACGCCGGCGCGGATCGGGGCCTGGAACATATCTTCGCCCGCCCAACGAAATCTGAGGGCCCCCAGGCGGGTCTCGTCGGCGACGCCGAGCAGGTAATCGCTTTCCGCAAGGGTGCGAACGGCGCGGCCTTCGCGTTCGGCAAGGCGGCGTTCGGCCCGTTGCATAAGACGTCGCCCCCATGTGTCGGGCGCTGAGTCTCCGATGGAGCCGAAAGTCGCCAGTCCGGCAGGAGGGGCGAAGGCACCGCGGGTCAGGGCAAGGGCAGGCTCTAGCGAGAACCGGTCTGGATCGGCGAGCCACGCGCCATCATATTCGAAAAGGATGGTCTCCGTGCCTCGAACGCGATTGCTCCTCGCCAGGCCGATAGGGCGCGTGCGTCCATCCAGGTCGAGATGTACCTCAAAGTCAGTCATCGCGAGATGATCCGCCTGTTCGCTTGAGATGGACGCGCTTGGGCAGTTCCGCGCTGGCCAGCGCTTGTCCGACCGGGTCGTTGCCGATGTCGGCGATCTGGCCCAGACCGTCGAGCAGGCCGAGCGCCTGAAGGACGCCAGCATAGATGCCGATGCTGACATTGGTGTCGCCAGCCTCGATCTTCTGCAGGGTCGAACGGGACGTGAAGGCGCGCTCCGCGACGACGGCCATTGGCAGCCGCCGACGCCGACGGGCGTCGTGGATGTCCGCGCCGAGCTTTCGCATGACGCGCCGCACGGCGGCGGGAGGCGTATGTGGTGTAGGCATTTGACACCTTCGCACTACGGATTGGCCTAATATGTAGTACGAAGCTTACAATTTATCTACCCCTCGCAGAGAGCGCCTAGCGGGCTTGCTTAACTGCTTTCATGATGCTCAAGGCGACCGAGAGGCTCAGACCCATGTCCAGGCACAACTTGAAGAACTCTTCCGAAGCCTGATGGGCCTCCAGACCGTATTGACGCACGAGTTTGCGGGCGTGTTTGCCAAGCGGGATAGCGTCGCTGAGCGAGACCCACTCGGGATTGCCGGCTTGTTCCTCGAAATCGAGAATAAGCGCTTCCGGCAAGTCGGCGCCGAGCAATATGTAGCGAAGGTGCTTGATGAAATTCGGGTGCGTATAGATGTCTTCGCCCCGGCAGTTATTGCGTTCGAACCCGCCCTTTCTCGACGCTTTGATCCGGCCGGGATTGTATTCGACATCGTTCCAGTAGCGGACCCTCTGGGGCGGCACGCCGTCTCGCTCGCTGAGCGAAGCCAGGAGGGCGAGAATGGGTTCGGCATTCGCGTTGTAGGCGGCATGGGCTTCATCGTGATTGCGATGAGACAGGCGCAGGTCGATCTTGGAGACCAGCGCTTCTTCGGCCTCGGTTAGGGCTATGCGGTACTTATCCATGCGATCCTTTCATCTGTCTTCAGCAGGGGATGACCAAACAATGCCGCCAAGGCTGATGGCAGCGAAACCGGCGGTGCAGGCGCCCGCACGTCAGAATGTCACGAGATAGGCGGGGTAGAACAACTCAACGGGCCCAAGCACATGCCTGTCCTTGAGGACGCTGGCGCGCCCTGCGCGTACTTCAGGGCCGCACGGCTTTTTCACCAGGAATGTTGCGGGAGCGGTGCAAGGTCAGCGGCAAGGAGCAATCGATTCAAGGTTGTGACCACGCGACGCCGCTTGTCTTCCAAAGCCTGTTGAACCGCGAAGTTCGGGATCATCAGCCAGTCATTGTGCTGGCTTACATCGCCGTTTCGCTCGGCTCTCAGCAAGGTGGTCCTGAAGTCGTTCAGCTCACCGGCGAGAGCCTCAGCTCCAAGACGAAGATCGTCATCGTTGAGCGTGCGAACCCCACCAATAGCCCGTTGCACCCGTCTCCCCTCCCTGTCGAGAAGATCACCGGTCGCGAGAAGGCGCTGAGTGTCGATTAGGGCCTGTTTGAAATTGTCGGCATGCTCGCAGCTCAACGGGTCGCGAAACGCAGGACGATCAAAAGCGACCGCGAAAAGCCCGAGCAGTTTCTGATCGCGCTCGGGCGCCGTGAGCCCCTGGGCGACGGTCCGATAATATTCATCCTGCAGCCGTGCATCGCGATTCAGGACCGCGTCATAGTCGCCCCAGGACCAGGTCAGGACACCGAACTTTCCAACCTTCTTGCGGGCAGCCGCCATGGCGGCCGCCTTGTTCTGGATTGCCCGGTCCGGCTTGGCCGTCGTCGCGAGAATAAACAGGTCCAGTTTCGCCGGATGGCTCTCGGCGCGCCGGACAGCGTCCGTCAACGCCTTGACCGTGATGGCCCCGCCAGCCAGAAGCACATTGTCCGCGTCGCGCTCATCGCGCTGTTTGCACTGGATGCCGATTGTGCGGCCATCTTCCGCCTGAACGAGCACGTCGAGTCCGTTCTGGCTCTGGCCCTGCCGCCCGACCTTCTGCGGCGTCGGGTCGCCGAACACGACACGGGCCGCGCCTACGGTCAGGTCTTCGAACTGCTGCCAATAGGCGGGCGGAGCGTGCCCCTGTGTAAGATCAGGCATGGGGCGTCCTTATCAGCGCAAGCGGGCGATGTTTGCGACGTAGCCGCCCAGAGAGGTTGGCTGCGTGACCTTGCCCCAGTACCGGGCGCTCGCGCTTGACACCTTTCGGAGGATCAGGAGGTCGAGATCAGAATCGAGGCCGGCGACCACCGCCTTGCCGACCACGTCGATGTCATCATCGGCTTCGAACAGAATGAACGAGGTCGTCTCGTCCCAGTAGCCCGAGTCGAAGACCTGGACGGCCGCATAGATCGACTGGCGGCGAAGAGACTCGACGCCTTTCGCTGCAGAACGTTCAGTCGCGACCATGAAGCTCAGCCAATAGTTTGCAGTGGCCATGTGCGGCACCCCCATCCCGTCGAAAACTCGACCATCGGAGATATGGATACGGCAAAGCTAGGCCGCAATCGCGGGTGGCCGTATCGCGCGACTACCGCGCAACGGTCGCGCACAGGAGGATCAATCCCTTTGTGCGGTTCGCCCTATGTTCTCGCCGTGCTAGGGCTGACGCGTCAACCCGGAGCCGGCCGTGAAACGCCTTTTCGATCATTACGAGCAGATGACCCACAACGCGGTCAAGCCGGTCGCCGACCGATTCGGCCTGTCCATTTTTCCGAAAGTTCGGGTCGCGGACGTGATTGATCCCGACGAGGTCGGGGCAACCGGCGACCTCAAGACCTACGCGCTAAAAGCGCACTTCGATTTTGTGATCTGTCGCAATGACTGTGACCCGGTCTACGCGATCGAGTTCGACGGAGCGTCGCACCGAAGTGTCCGCCAGCGGGAGCGAGACGCCAAGAAGGACGAGCTCTGCAAGCGAGATAACCTGCCGATCCTTCGGATTCACAGCGAGCATCTAACTACTGGCTACAGCCATCTCACTTTGCTTGGCTGGCTGGTCGAAGTGGCCGAGATGAAGGTGGCGTTCGACGCGGAGCAAGAAGCAGGGCGGATTTCTTGGGAAGAGGATTTCGACCCGTTTTTCCTTATGAGCATTGAGCCGGGCGAGCCGAAGTTTCCTTACTGGATCTCCGGGTTGCCGCGGGTGCGCATCGAGCGGCTGCACAAGCGCGGCCTGATCCACCATCCGTGCGGATCCGGCTTCTTTGGTCTGACGGACGACAAGCTTTATCGAGGCGCAGAACTGATCGCCGTCACCCCGACGGTCGGAATCCTGCTCAAGGGCGCGATGCGCGATCAGAACTTCCCGGCGCCCTTTGGCGACCTCCTGAGTGAAATTCTGTCCGTCAAGTTGGCCGACCGTGTCCAGCACTGGGTTCAGAGCGGCGAGGGCGGCAAACCGATGGAGGCTGTTTATGCGGAAGCCCGCGACCTGATGGGGGGCCTCCAGCTCCGAGGGAGTCATTCCTGCGGCGACGTCACAGATCGGTGGCACCTGTGACATTGTTTTCCGGAAAGGGCGAGCATGCAGTTCCGTCATGAGGCCCGTCAGGCACTTGCGCGGGCGAAGGCGCTGCTGGCCCAAGGTGACGACCAGGCGCTACGCTATGCCGCCTTGGAACTGCGCCTGACGCTCGAGGCGATCGCTTACGACCGGCTGCACGACTACAGGCGAGATGTCCCGCCCAGCGTCTATGAGACGTGGCAGCCACCTAAGGTTCTGAGGCTGCTTCTTGAAATCGACCCTCGGGCCGATACTCCACAGACCGTCAAGATCGCCCGCAACCTGGCTCCCGGAGTGGATGACGCGCGCGCCGCTGTCTTCTTCGAGCAGCCCATCCGCCAAGCGACGTTGAAGGACAATTACGGCGCCATTGGGAGCTACCTGCACTTCCCGACCCTGAAGCAGCTAAATGAAAAGGGCGGCCCCGATTTCGAAAAGTTGCGGCGGCGATGCGAAGCCTTGGTTGAGGAACTCGATCCTGTCGTCACGCCAGCGAAGACCTCCTTCATTATGGGGACCTTCTCTCACTGCCCGTGCTTCAGATGTGGCGAGGACATGCGCAAACGCTTGCCGCGCGACGAAGCAGGTCAGTTTCCTGCAAAATGCGTAGCCTGCGGCGCTGACCATCTCGTCTTCTTCGAGGAGGACGGGGAGGGAAAATGGACAACGAAAGCCTTTCCAGCGCCATGCGCACACGAGAATTGCGACGGTATCCATCGGATTTTTCCCGACGAGATCCGCCAGGGTTTCCAATGGACCTGTGACGCGTGCGGCCGCGATAGCGTGTTCGACTTCGCGATATGCCCAGTTCTTCCGCCCGAGACATCCAGCCAATGCTGAAGGGTCGGATTGATCGAAATTGCAGGTTTATTGGTCGGCCTATTGGGGCGCCCTGAGTGTCGTAACTTGCGGCCTGTCAAACTCGGATTGGATCCTTATGGCATACCTGCCCATCAGAGAGACGCTTGCTAAGTCACCTTAGGACTGAAGCGCTCGCCAATCCGTTCCGCAAGCGCCCGAACTGGGTCATCGCTCAAATGGGCGTACCGTTCTGTAGCGCGGCTGTTGGCGTGTCCCAGCGCCTTGCCGATCATCGGGAGGCTGGCCCCGTCGGCCAAGGCGAAGCTTGCGAAACTGTGGCGCAGGTCGTGGATGCGCACGCCTTCCAGCTTGGCTTTGGGGAGCACCTTGTCGCGCCAGATCTTGGACTCGGACGTCGCATATCCGTTGTCGCCCTTGGTGGCCGGGAAGACGAACTGGCTTCGCCCGCGCGTCTTGTAGAGACGCTGCAGGATTCCGAAGGCCATGTCGTTGAGCGAGATCCGACGATCCCCCGTGCGCCCACCGGCCTTGGTGCGGCTCGGCGGCAGCACGAGCCGGCGCCGGTCGAAGTCGACCTCCGTCCAGCGCAGACCAGCGATCTCGTTGCGCCGCGCACCCGTCAGAAGCAGAAGCCGATAGACCGCGCCCTGCCGTTCGGAGATCGTCGCATCCGCTTCCAGAGCGTCGAGCGCGGCGATCAGGTCCTGGGCCTGGGACTCGGACAGGAAGCGCTCGACCGCCGGTCGGCGCTTGCGTTCGACCTTCGCGCAGGGGTTCGGGCCGGCGAAATGGCCCTTATCGATCGCCCAGTTGAAGGTCGCCCGCAGGGTGGAATAGGTGCGGTCAGCGATGCCTGCTCCGCCCTTCACGATGGATCGACCACGAAATTTGGTCTTTACATCCTTGGCGGTCTTCCCGGCCGTGATCGATCGGATCATCCCGGTGATGTGGTCGCGGGTGACCGTATCAAGCGCCATCTTCCCAAGCAGGGGCGCGACGTGGCGCTCGAGGTTGGTCCGGTCCATGGCCCATGACGAATCCCGTTTGGTCGGTTTGTCGTCCGGCCCTTTCTCCAGATACAACTCGACCAGGCCTTTGACGGTGAGGCCCTCGATGCGCCTGCGGGCTTCTCCGGGATCGATGCCGCGCCGCGCATCGACCACCACCGACGCCGCCTCCTTGCGAGCCCGATCCGCCGTGAGCTTGTCCGGCCCATCCCCATGCTCGCCAAGCGTCAGCCAGCGCTGGATCCCGCGGACCCGATATTTGATGGCGAACATCCTTCGGACAGGCTTGGCGGCATGGCCCTGTCGGGTTTCGGTCCCGGGATAGATCCGGAGGCAGAAGCCTGCGATCTCGCTGTCCCAAATTCGACCCTCGCCGCTCTCCGGAACGGGCGCGCTCTCAACCACGCGCTTGGTGAGTTTTTGCTTCGTCATGGCGATGGAAATCTACGCTCATTTCCGAGCCACCGCTACCACTCCGCTACCAACTCAAGTGAAACCGGGCGAAACGCTCCGTAACCGGATAAACAAGAAAACCTAGTTAAAACAATATACAAAACTGATTTTTGGAACGTGCTGAAAAGCCCGGAAATGCTGATCCCCAACATTGCCAAGGTTGGGGTCGAGAGTTCGAATCTCTTCGCCCGCTCCAAGTCGAGACTGACAAAATCAGGGGCCTGTCGTTTCGCGGCAGGCCCCGATTTGTTTCCTCCATCCCTTCGGTCATCACGGTGGACGTCCGTTGTCCCGGCGCCGTCGGAGGCGGCGGGTTCGTCATGAAAGGCCGGGCCGACAGGCGCCGGAACCCACCGTGCTGAAGCGTAAAACGGCGTGTCGATTCAGATGCTTCGGGGGCTGAGCATATCCATACGTCTTGGTAGCGAATGGATGATATCCAAGCAGGGAATCAACCGGGCAAAGACTGGGACGCAATGTTGGGCAAGGGAAAACGATCGGCGTCGCTGGTGCTTGAAGAAGCTGTCGAAGCCTTGCGAACCAATGTGATGATCGCGGACAAGGACCTGAACATCACCTATCTGAATCCTGCGGTTCAAGACCTGCTGCAGGCCGCTGAGGCGGATCTGCGCAAGGAACTTCCGAACTTCAGCGTCGCCAAACTGGTCGGCAGCAACATCGACATCTTTCACAAGAACCCGGCCCATCAGCGCGGCATGCTGGCGGCCCTGACCAAGCCGCATTCGGCCACCATCCGCGTCGGAGACCTGGCCTTCGACCTTCACGTCAGCCCGCTGAAGCGGCGGGGCAAGCCAGCCGGCTTTGTCGTGGAGTGGGCGGACGCCCATCACCGGCTCGCCAGCGAGGATTTCGCGGCCCAGATTCAGGCGATCGGGCGATCCCAGGCGATGATCGAGTTCAAGCTGGACGGCACGATCGTCAACGCCAACGAGCGATTTCTCGATGTCATGGGCTACCAGCTCAATGAAGTCGTCGGCCGCAAACACGAGATCTTCGCCGAACAGGAATACCGTGACAGCCCCGACTATCAGCAGTTCTGGGCGGCGCTCGCGAGCGGCGCGTTCCAGTCCGGCGAGTTTCGGCGGGTTCGCAAGGACGGGGGCGTCGTCACGATCCAGGGATCGTACAACCCCATCCTCGGTCCTGACGGCAAGGTGGCCAAGGTGGTCAAATTCGCCACAGACGTGACGCAGCGCGTGGAGGCCGTAACCGTGATCGGCGATGCGCTGACGGCGCTGGCCGAGGGCGATCTCCAGCAGCGGATAACGACCAAATTCATACCCGAACTCGACAAGCTCCGGATCGACTTCAACAGCGCCGTTGAAACCCTCCAGGCGACCATGACTAGCGTCGGCGCGACCGCGGGCGCGATTCGCGCGGGCGCCGACGAGATCGGCGTCGCTTCCGACGAACTGTCGCGCCGGACCGAACAGCAGGCCTCCAGTCTGGAAGAGACCGCCGCGGCGCTTGATCAGCTCACCTCGACCGTCAACAGCAGCGCCGCCAATGCGCAGAAGGCGGCCGCCGTCGCGCTCGGGGCCAGGGGGGACGCCCAACGCTCTGGCGACGTCATGGGCGAGGCGATCTCCGCCATGTCGGAAATCGAGCGATCCGCCGTGGAGATCACCAACATCATCGGGGTGATCGACGAGATCGCCTTCCAGACCAATCTTCTGGCCCTGAACGCCGGGGTCGAGGCGGCGCGCGCTGGAGAGGCCGGCCGCGGCTTCGCCGTCGTCGCTTCCGAAGTGCGGGCGCTCGCCCAACGATCTGCGGAAGCCGCCAAGGAAATCAAGGGACTTATCGCGGGCAGCTCGCAGCAGGTCACCAAGGGCGTCAAACTGGTCGGCGAGACCGGAGAGGCTCTCGGGGTCATTGTCGAGCGCGTGGCCGAAATCGACGCCCTGATCAGCGACATCGCCACCTCGGCCCGTGAGCAGTCCTCGGGCCTGAGCGAAGTGAATGTGGCGGTCAACCAGATGGACCAGGTCACCCAGCAGAACGCCGCCATGGTCGAGGAGTCCACGGCCGCTTCACATTCGCTCCGTCAGGAGACCGAAGGGCTGATGACGATGATCGGGCGGTTTCAGCTGGGAACGGCGGGAAGCTCACCCCGACAGCAGGCCGCGCCCGAGCCTCGCCCGGTCCGCCTCGTCGCCGTCGGCGGCGGACGGGTCCAGGCTGCGCCGGCGACATCGGACTGGGAGGCGTTCTAGCGAGCCGCCGTCCCGATCTTCGGGACGCCCAGGCGCGGCTCAGGAGCGAATGGGAATACCGGTCACGCGCCGAGCATAGAGACCGGTCCGGGCATGCAGGCGCAGCCTCGGGGCTGCGGCGCCGGGTCTGCGTCCGTCGTAACGGAACAATCGTGCGCGCCAAGGGCGGCGTTCATCCGGGACAGGACGGCGAGGGCGGTCGAGAGGTCCTGGAGCGAGACAGAGCTTTCGACGCTGTATTGCACGCATGAGGCGCAGGCCGACCAGAGTTTCGCCGCCTCTCGTCCACTGTCGGTAAGGCGCAGGAGGTGGGCGCGTCGATCCCCCTTCAGGGCCTGGCGCTCCACCAGACCCGCCGCAAGAAGGCCGGTGACACGCGTCGACATGACGGCCTCCGAAAGCGCCAGCGCATCGGCCGCCTCCCTCTGGATCAAGCCGGAGGGGCGTTGGGCCAGAAGGTTCAGAACCGCCAGCTGGCCCGCGTTCAGGCCGCCTTCCGCCAGCACCTCGTCCACCCGCGCCGTCCATCGACGCGCAAGCCGGATGACGGCGGACTGCAGCATGGTCCCCACCGCGTGATGATTGGCCGGTCCGCAGGTTTGCACGTCGCCCCACTTGGGACATTGGCACGTCGTCTTCTCCCAGCGGCCGGTTTCGAAGCGCTCTGCCATCGCCGTCTCTCGTTTTCGGCGTTGAGAGTCCTTGAAAGCCCAGGTGAGCGCAATAAGGGGTATCCCTCCGTGTCCAGCTCAAAATCCTGAGGGACGACGTGTCCCGACGCGCTCTACGGCAAAGCGCATCGCCCTGGCGGCCCGAGGGTCGCGCTCTGCTTGGGTCGGATCAGACCTTGATGTCGAGATAGGAGCCGGGGCGCATGATCCGGGGCTCTTCGCGTTCCGGCGCCGCCGGGGCGGGTTCGACGGGGCGCGCCGGATTGGCGGTGCGCACCGTGGGCATGACGGCGGCGGCGGGCTCCTGACTGGGTTGAGCGCGTGAGGGCTGATCCAGGGCGGCGCGGAAGAAGGCGGCCTGCGCGTTTCGCGCCGTCGGCAGGTCGAGACCTTGCGACGGGACGGGCTGCGGCAAACCGGGGCGAATCGCGCTCATGCCCAAACGTTAACGCATCCGGAGCGATCAATCGTTAACAAGGCCTCTCGAAAGAGAGTTAATGCGATTTTTCACCGGGAGCGGGCCGGGGCGGGGCCTGCATGGAGGCGACGAGTCGTTCGATGTCGGCGTCGTTCAGCAGGGGACCAGACTGTTTGGCGGTGATCCGGCCCATGGCGTCGACGGCGAAGGTCTCGGGCACGCCGGAAATGCCCAGGTCCAGACCGGCCCGACCCTCGTGGTCCACCAGAACCATCGAATAGGGGTCGCCCAGCTCGTCCAGGAAGGCGCGGGTGGCGACCGGCTCGTCCTTGTAGGCCACGCCGACGACAGCGATCCCCCGCGCCTTCAACGCCAGAAGCTTGGGGTGTTCGAGCCGGCAGGGGGCGCACCACGAGGCGAAGACATTGACCAGCATGGGCCGGCCCACGCCTGCCGTCTTCAGGTCCAGATTGCCGGGTCCGGCGGTGTCGCCGGTGAGCATGGGCAGCACCGTCTCGGGGATGGGCTGGCCGACCATGGCGTCGGGCTTGAAGGCCGGATCGCGTTTCAGCGACCAGCCGATGAACAGGGCGGCGAGCGCCACCACCACGACGAGGGGGAGCAGGGCCAGCCAGCGGTTCACTTTTGGGGTCCTACCGCGCTTCGCGCTACTTGAGGACGCCGGGAGACTGCCGCGTCTGATGTCGCGCTCTGGTCTTCTTCCAGACGCTCCAGTTCCCGCTTCCATTTTCGCGAGGCGATGACGGCGCGGGCGGTCAGGGCGATCAGCACCAGGGCGCTGACGCCCCAGGCGGGCCAGACGAAGGCGGCGTAGGGGGTCATGTCGAGGTCGAGCATTTTACGCCTCCAGGGCCTGACGGGCGCGCAGGGTCAGGACGCGGCGACGGCGGATCTCGGTGCGGATCGCCGTCAGCCAGAGGGCCGAAAACAGCACGCCATAGGCCGCCAGCATGGTCAGGAACGGCGGCAGATAGACGGGGTCCAGGCCTGAGGATCCGGGGGTCAGGAAGCTGGCCGGCTGGTGCAGGGTGTTCCACCAGTCGACCGAGAATTTGACGATGGGCAGGTTGATCAGGCCGACCAGGCCCAGGACGGCGGCGGCGCGCGCGCCCTTCTGCTCGTCGTCGATCGAGGCCCGCAGCGCCATATAGCCGAGGTAGAAGAGGAACAGGACCAGCACGCTGGTCAGGCGCGCGTCCCACACCCACCAGGTTCCCCACATCGGCTGGCCCCACAGCGAGCCGGTGAACAAGGCCAGGGCCGTGAAGGCGGCGCCGGGCAGGGCGGCCGCGCGGGCGGCGGCGTCGGCCAGGGCGTGGCGGAACACCAGGGCGAAGAAGCTGGAGACGCCCAGGGCCGAATAGGCGCCCAGGCCCCAGACGGCGGCGGGCACATGGACGAACATGATCCGCACCGTGTCGCCCTGCTGATAATCGGCGGGAACGGAGAAGCTGAGCCAGATCCCGACCGCCAGCAACACGGCCGCGACCGCCCAGAGGACGGGCGTCAGAGGGCCGGTGAAGGCCATGAAACGCTGCGGATTGGACAGGCCGAACATGGGCTCAGCGATTACGCGGGGTCGCGACGGCGGGCAAGCGGCGGATCAACTCAGTCATCCCTGGGCATTTCGCACGGCCGCTGCTCCGGCGAAGGCGGCGATGACGCCGGCGAACAGGACATAGGCGCCCAGGAATGCCAGGGCCGGGGCGGGCGACTGGCCCGAGGCGGCGCGTTCCAGCGCCCCGGCGCCGAAGACGACCGGGGGGATGAACAGGGGCAGGACCACGACGGCGATCAACAGCCCGCCCCGCTTCGCCCCAAGGGCCAGGGCGGCGCCCAGGGTTCCGGTGCAGGCGAAGCCCGCGCCGCCGATCAGGGCCGACAGGGCGGTAAGCGGGACCAAGGCCGGCGGCAGGCCCAGGGCCAGGGCGGCGACGGGCGCGGTCAGGGCCAGGGGCAGGCCGACGGCGATCCACTGGGCCAGGGCCTTGATCAGAACGACCGATTCCAGCGGCAGATGGCCCAGGGCCAGCAGGTCCAGGGCGCCGTCCTCGAGATCCCGCTCGAACAGCCGCTCCAGCGACAGCAGCGAGGCCAGGGCCAGGGCCAGCCAGGCGATCCCTCCCGCCACGGGCGAAAGCGTGCGCGGATCGCCCCCCACGGCCAGGGGCAGGACGGCGGTCAGACAGGCGAAAAAGCCGCAGGCCAGCAGGGGGCCGCCTCCGCCGCTCCAGGCCAGGTCCAACTCCCGCTCCAGCAGCACGCGCGTCGCGCCGCGCAGGCCGGGCGGGCGGGGTTCGGCGTCGACAGGACGGCTCACGTCAGGCCTCCCAGGTCCAGGGTGCGGGCCGGCAGGGGCAGGGGGTCGTGGACGGCGGCGAGGATCAGGCCGTCGGCGTCGAGATGGCGGCGCATCTGGTCGGCGAAGACGGCGCGCCAGCGGGCGTCCAGCGGCGCCATCGGCTCGTCCAGCAGCCACAGGGCGCGCGGCGATCCGACCAGCCGGCCCATGGCCAGGCGGCGGCGCTGCCCGGCGGACAGGCGTCGCACCTCGAGATCGAGCATAGGCTTCAGGCCGAAAGCTTCGACCGCATCGTCCATGCCGCATTGGACATGACCCAGCCAATCGCACTGGAAGCCCAGTTCTTCGCGCGCCGTTCGGCTGGTCTTCAGTCCGTCCTGATGGCCGAGGAAATGGGTTTCGCGGCCGCGCGCCAGCCGCTCATCCAGCGGATTGCCGTCGCCGTCATGGAAGGCGACCTCGCCGGCGTCGGGGCGTAACAGGCCCGCGATGGTTCGCAGAAGACTGGTCTTGCCTGCGCCATTGGCGCCCGTCAGCACTACGGCTTCCCCGGCCTGGAGGCGCAGGTCGAGGCCCTGGAACAGACGACGCTCGCCGCGTGAGACGGTTAGGTCGGAGATCGAGAGGGTGTGGATCATGACGGCGACACTCTCCCTCCCCGTTCCGGGGAGGGGCGTCGCGGAGCGACTGGGTG